>NZ_PSVZ01000019.1:0-70680 GCF_002932315.1 Rathayibacter sp. AY1C9 | reverse complement strand
CCGCCGCGCGGTGGCTCGCGGGCAGCGTCGCGCGTGCGCACGTCGGCACCGCCCGCCTCCGGACCGCCCACGACGCCGAGCGCCGCTCGAGCGAGAGCGAGTCCCGGCACCGCGCCGACGCGCGGCTGATGCACGACACGATCCTGGCGACGCTGACGCTGGTGGCGCACCGGGGGGAGGGCGTGCCCGCTCCCGTGCTGCGCGACCGGGCCGCCGCCGACCTGGCCCTCCTGCGCGGCCTGGAGACGGTGGAGGAGCCGGACCCGGACGGGGCGGCCGGGGTGCCGGAGGCGCTCCTCGCGCTCGGTCGGCGGTCGGCGGCGGTGGGCGTGGAGGTGCGCTGGCACGGCGGTGCGCAGCCGCGGATCCGACCGGAGGTGCTCGACGCCGTGGTGCGCGCGATAGGGGAGTGCCTCGAGAACGTGCGGCGCCACTCCGGAGCGGACCTGGCCCACGTGAGCGTGGCGGAGGAGGCGGGCACGCTCCGCGTCGTCGTCTCGGACGAGGGGCGCGGTTTCGACCCGGCCGCGGTGGCGGCCGGACGCCTCGGCCTCGCGGAGTCGGTCGTCGGCCGGATCGAGGCGGTGGGCGGCGCGGTCCGGGTCTTCTCGGCGCCCGGGTCCGGCGCGACCGTGCTGCTGAGCGTGCCGCTGTGAGCGGGTCGCGGCAGGAGGAGGGGACGCTCCTGGAGCTGGTCCGGGCGGCGGACAGGAGCCCGGGCGCGCTGTGGAGCATCCGCGAGCGCCTCACCCGGCCGAACCGCCTGAGCGGGAGCTACCTCGGGCTGGGCTTCCTCACGATGGCGGTGCTGCTCGACATCCGCGGAGTGATCTCGTACCTCTGGTCCCTCGACGCGCGGTCCGCGACCTGGCTGAGCGGACTCTCCTGGCTGCTGGTCGTCGTCGCGAGCGCGGTGGGGGTCTCGATCGCCCTCCGCCGCCACGGCGAGCTGCCGCGCCGGGCCTTCGCGGGCGTCCTCGCTGTGGACGTGGCCGCGCTGCTGCTCGAGTTCGCCGACCACGCCCTGCCGACACCGGCTCCGATGTACTACCCGTCGGTCTGCGTGGGAGTGGGCGCGGGCGTGATCGCGCTGATCACCTTCCAGCCGCTCTCGCGCTCGTTCCTCGCCCTGGTGGTCCTGGTCGGGCTCACGGCGCTCGGCCTCGTCGGCCAGGCGCTCCTCGGCGACGGAGGCGCCGCCCTCGCGGTGAGCAACGTCCTCCTCGCCGTCGCGCCCGCGGCCGTGTGCGTCGTCGTGCTCACCTCGCTCGACCAGTACGTGCGGCGCACGCTCGACCGCAGCCTGGCCGACGGCACCGTCCACGCCGCGGACGACGAGTTCTCGCAGGTGGACGCCCGCATCGAGGAGCTCCTCGAACGGGTCCGGACGCCGGTGCCGCTGGACGAGGAGCTGGGCGAGCGGGCGCGGGTGCTCGGAGACGAGCTCCGCGAGGCGCTCGCCCGCAGCCACGACCGCACCTGGCTGAGGATCGCGGTGGAGGAGTCGGCGCTGCTGTCCTCCGCTGTCGCGATCGACGATCCGAGCGGGGCTGCGGCGCTGCTGGCCCCACTCGACCGCTCGCGGCTGCTCTCGGTGCTCTGGCTGCTCACCGCCCCCGCGGGGAGGACTCCGCTCGCCGTCCGCCTGGAGCCGGGCCAGGGCGGCGGGGTAGAGCTCGCCCTGGTCGCCGCGGGCATCCGCGCCCGCGACCTCGACCGCTCGGTCTGGGGCATCCTCAGCGAGCTCGGCGAGCACCGCACGACGACCGACCACGGCGCGACGAGGATCCTCGTCGCCCACCGGCCCCGCAGGAGGACGACGACATGAGCGACGAGCCCGCGATCACGCTGGCCATCCTCGACGACCACCCGATCCTGCTGGCGGCGCTGGCGGAGTGGATCCGCCGCTCGGGCACGGACATCCGCGTGGCGGCGACGGCCGGCACCTGGACGGACCTGCTCGCGCACCCGGCCTTCCCGACCGACGTGGTGCTGCTCGACATCGACCTCGGCGACGAGCTCGACCTCGCCATGAAGATCCGGATCATCGCGGCCGCCGGCGCCGCCACGATCATCATCAGCACGCACTCCGAGCCGGGGACGATCAGCCGGGCGCTCGAGGCCGGAGCGCACGGCTACGTGGTCAAGAGCGAGCGGACCGAGACGATCCTCGCGGCGATCCGGGCGGCGGCGCGCGACGAGCGCTTCCTGACGGCGCAGACGCGGGAGCTGCTCGGGGCCGACCGCCTGGGCACCCTGACGCACCGCGAGCGGGAGATCGTCCGCCTCTTCGTCGACGGGATGCCGCTGAAGCAGGTCGCCACGCTCCTCGGCATCACCCAGGACGCCGCACGGAGCTCGCTGCGCAGCGCCCGGGGCAAGTACCGGGCGGAGGGGCTGGCCGTCGGCACGAAGATCTCGCTCCGCCGGCAGGCGCTGCGCGACGGGATCGTCGAGCGCTAGGCCCGCGCTCGACGGTCCCGGGGGCCTAGACCGTCTCGGCGCGCTTCTGCCGCGCGGGCTCGGCGGGGTCGGAGGGCCCGTTCCAGATCGAGACGATGCCCCAGACGACGGCCGCGATCGGCACGGCCAGCACGGCGCCGACGATGCCGGCGAGGACGGTGCCCACGGTCAGGGCGATCAGGACGATCAGCGGGTGCAGCTTCAGCGAGCGCGCCATCACGACCGGCTGGAGGAAGTTGCCCTCGAGCTGGTTGACCCCGATGACGACCAGGATCACGATCAGCGCGGCGACCGGGCCGTTGGCGACCAGGGCGACGAGAGCGGCGAGGATGCCGGCGGCCGTGGCTCCGACGATCGGGATGAACGCGGTGAGGAAGACGATGACGGCCAGCGGGATCGCCAGCGGCACCTGGATGATCGCCAGTGCGACTCCGATGCCGATCGCGTCGACCGCCGCGACGGTCGCCGTTCCGCGGACGTAGCCGCCCAGTACGTCGACCGTCTTGTGCCCGACGCGCTTGGCGCGCTCGTAGCCCGAGCCGGTGAAGGGGCGCAGGAGGAACTCCCAGATCTTCGGGCCGTCCTTCATGAAGAAGAACAGCACCACGATCATCAGCACGAGGCCGGTGATGAAGTTCGCCGCCGCGGAGACGCCCGCGAGCGCGCCGTTGCCGAACGAGCTGGAGGTGAGGAAGTCGACGACCGACTGGCGGGCGGACTCGATCTGCTCGTCGGTGATCTGGAAAGGCAGGTGCTGCACGTAGTCCTGCAGCGAGGTGATGCCGTCGGAGGCGCTGCTGACCAGCTCGTCCCACTGGTTGCGGACCGCGACCGTGATCAGCCAGCCGACCGCGCCGAGGATCGCGAGCAGCCCGATCAGCGCCAGCCAAGTCGCGAGGATCGACGGCACGCCCTTGCGCCGCATCCACGCCAGGACCGGGTGGATCGCCGCGGCGAGGATGAGCGCGATCATCACGGGGATGAGCACCAGCGTGAGCTGCGTCATCGCGAAGACGAGCACCGAGGCCAGCAGGAGGACGATGACCACCTGGAGGCAGCGGGTGGCGAACCGGCCGAGGCCGTCGCTCCAGACCCGCCGCTGCGGATCGGGTGCGCTCGGCTGCGGCGCGGCGGCGCTGGTCGAGGAGTCGTTGCGGTCGAAGAAGCCCATGGAGGGACGGTATCGGCTCGGGCCGACCTGCCGTCCCTCCTTGACACCCGGCCGCGCCGCGGCGATCCGGGGGTCAGAGACCGGCGGGCTTCTCCGGCGTGCGCAGCCAGGTGTCGAAGAAGTCCGCCAGGTCGGAGCCGGAGACGTTCTCGGCCAGGGCCTGGAAGTCGGCGGTCGTCGCGTTCGAGTAGCGGTTCTCGGAGGCCCAGCGCTTCAGCAGCACGCCGAACGTGTCCGCGCCGATCCGGTCGCGGAGGGCGACGAGGGTCAGGCCGCCGCGGGCGTAGACGTGCGCGTCGAAGAGGCCCGCGGCTCCGGGGTCGGCGACGGCGGTCGACCAGAACGGGTCGTCGGCGGGAGCGGCGGCGACCCGGGCGGCGGACTCGGTGACGCTCGCGCCGCCGGTGTGCTCCTCCCAGAGCCACTCGGCGTAGGTCGCGAAGCCCTCGTTCAGCCAGATGTCGGACCAGGTCTCCGGCGTGACGCTGTCGCCGTACCACTGGTGCGCGGTCTCGTGCGCGACGGTCGACTCGTCCGCGCCGCCGGAGTAGAACGAGCGGCCCTGGGTCTCGAGGGCGTAGCCGATCCGCTCGTCGTCGACCACGGCTCCGGCCGAGCGGAACGGGTACGGGCCGAAGACGGAGGAGAAGTAGTCGATGATCGCGCCCTGCTTCGCGAGGGCCGCCTCGGTGCGGGCGCGGGAGTCGCCGGTGATGTCCCGGTCGATCGCGTCGATGGTCGTCACGCCGCCCTGGGTGGAGCGGACCAGGTCGTAGTCGCCGATGTTCACCATGACGAGGTAGCTCGCCATCGGGCTGGTCTCGACCCAGCGGGAGGTCGTCCACCCCTTCGACGTGGTGGGGGAGCCGACCGGCAGGCCGTTCGCGACGACCGTCCGGCCCTCCGGGACCGTGATGCTGAAGGTGTAGCGCGCCTTGTCGGCGGGCGAGTCGTTGACGGGGTACCAGGTCGAGGCGCCGTCCGGCTCGCTGGCGACCAGGGCGCCGTCGTCCGTCGACCACCAGCCGAAGGGGGCCCCGGTGCCGTCGACGGGGTTCCCGGTGGTCCCGGCGTAGTCGATGCTCACCAGCGCGGGCAGGCCCTTCCGGAGGGTCCGGGCGGGCGTGACGGTCAGCTCGTCCCCCGACTGCGAGAACCGGGCGACCCCGGCGTTGACGGTGACCTTCGAGACGGTGAGGCCGGTCAGGTCGAAGGAGAGCGAGCGCAGGTCCTTCTGGGGCGCGAGGGTGACCACGGCCCTGCCGCCGAGGGACCGGGTCGCCGGATCGTACTTCAGGACGAGGCTGTAGGTGAGGGCGTCGAAGCCGCTGCTGCCGAGGCCGGGGAAGTAGGGATCGCCGGCGCTGGTGCCCCCGTCGACGGCGCCCGCGCGGGCGGCGGGGGAGGCGATGGCGGCGGGTGCGAGGAGGAGGGAGGAGGCCACGAGCGCGCTGAGCGCGGCTGACGCACGGAATGTCATGTCCGCACGCTAGCGGGCGGGCGTTTCGTGCGCGTGTCGGCACCGTGCCGAGGAGAAGCCCCGTCGATCGACGGACGGGCGATCACGCTCCTGCCGGGGCGAGTCAGCTGCGGAATCCGTCGTGCCCGCGGGGCATCGCACGGTGGAATTACCCATTCGAGCCGCCGGGGCCGCGTGGATCGTTGCGGCGGCGACGGATTCCGCACTACAGTCGCCGTGTTCATGCAGGTGCATGGGGTGCGGTACCCGAAGCCGCACTGCACCGCCCTGCTCGGAGCAGACGCCTCCGCCGGGAGGGATGACGATCCTCTCTCCCGGCGGGAGGCGGACCGGGCGGATCCGCCCGGCCGCCGCCGGCGCTACGCCGGGACGCGCACCGTCAGCCCGCCGGGCTCGATCCAGGTGCGGAACGCCGAGGTCGAGCCGAACGGATCGCCGTCGAGCTCGATCTCCTGCGCGTGCTCGAGGCGGACCGTGAGGTCGCGGCCCTTCACGTACCGCAGGGCCGACACCTCCTTGGTCAGGCCCATCAGCTTCTTGCCGACGACGCCGCTGCGGCGGAGCACGCCGTTCTCCCACACCACCTTGAAGATGATCTGCACCCAGCCGAAGAAGCCCTCGGGGCGCAGCAGGACGATGTCGAACTCGCCGTCGTCGACGGCCGCGTCCGGCAGCAGGAGGATGTTCGCCGGCAGGGCGCCGCAGTTGCCCACGATGATCGTGTGCGCGCGCACCTTGCGGGTCCTCGAGCCGTCGAGGCGGTAGCGGAACTCGAGCTGGTTCTTGTCGAGCAGGGCCTTCCGCAGCGCGTCGACGTAGGCGAGCCAGCCGGCGCGCTTCTTGAGGTCGTCGTCGGTGTTGGCGAGCATCTTCGCGTCGATCCCGAGGCCCGCCATCACGACGTAGGCGTGGCGGTCGCGGCCCGTGGAGGTCTCGATGTCGATCATCCCGACGTCGATCGCCCGGTCCTGTCCGGAGAACGCGACAGTCAGGGAGTTGTCGATGTCGTCGAGCGTGAGGTTCAGGTTGCGCGCGAGCAGGTTGCCGGTGCCGGAGGGCAGCAGCGCGAGCGAGGCGTCGGAGCCTCGGAGGGCCTCCGCCACGACGCGGACCGTCCCGTCGCCGCCGGCCGCGATCACGACGTCGGCGCCCGCGGCGAGGGCCTCCTTCGTCTGACCGGCCCCGGGGTCCTCGACGGAGGTCTCGTACCAGAGCGTCTCCTCCCAGCCGGCGGCCTCCTCGGCGCGCTTCACAGCGGCCTTCACCGACTCCAGGTCGACCTTGACGGGGTTGTAGACGAGCGCGGCACGGCGGCGCTCAGGCATCGTCGCGGCTCTCGTCGAGCTCGTCGCCGTTCTCGTCGACACGGCCCGGTCGCACGGCGGCGTCCTCGCGGATGTCGATGCGGGTGTCGCCGGCCTCGGTGGTGGAGACCTCGATGCGCGGGGCCGCGTCGGCCTCCGTCGCCTTCGGGGCGCTGGTCAGCTGGTCGTGGCGGTCGTCCGCGCTCTGGTCGGTCATGCCTGGACGGTAGCAGCGGGCGATCCGCGCACGCGCGGGCTTGCGTCAGCGGCTGCGTGCCGCCTGAAGACCCCAGAGCACGAGCGGGATCTGGAGCGGGAGGCGCAGCAGCGTGATCACCCGGGTCCGAGGCCGACGGGCGTCCCGCGCCATCTGCACGTTGCCGGGGAGGACGGCGGCCATCAGGGCGGCGGAGGCGAGACCGCCGGCCGCGCGGGTCCGCGGGTGCAGCGTCGCGGCCGCGCAGACCAGCTCCGCCGCTCCCGAGACGAGGACCCATCCGCGCGCCGAGCCGGGCATCCCTCGCGGGACCACCGCGTCGAAGGTCCGCGGGTGCACCAGGTGGACGACTCCCGAGACCGCCATCGCCGACACGAGCACGAGCGGGCCCGCGCCCAGGCCGCTCATCGGCCCTCCGCCCCGCGCTCGAGCGGAGCGACGTGGTCGAGGATCCGGCGCCACTCGCGCACGAGCGCCAGCCGGCCGGCTCCGTCGACCGTCACGGTGCGCGCCCGCGCGAGGAGGCCGCGGTACCAGCGGCCGTCCTCGGCGCTCGCCACCGGGTCCGCGTCGCCGTGGACCAGGAGCGTCTCGGCGGTCACCCGGTCGAGGTCGTCGGCCCAGGAGCCGTCGCGGAGCGCCGCGAGGTCGGTCGCGGCGCCGCTCGAGCCCTGCCGCCAGCCCTCGGCGAGCATCCGCTCCAGCCGGTTGCGCAGTCCGCCGTGGGTGGCGAGCACCGGGTCGTCGGAGTCGATCCCGAGCGCGTCCAGGCCCGGCTGCGTCTGCGGGAGGGCGGCGGCGATCGCGTCGGCGTCCTCTCCGCGGAGGGTCTCGCGCCGCTCCCACGCGCTGGTGGGGTGCACGATCACGCCGGCCTGCGGGGGCGCGGGGGTGCCGACCAGCGCGAGGCGGTCCACGAGGTCGGGGTGCCGGGCCGCGAGCGAGAGCGCGAACGCGCCGCCGGAGCCCCAGCCGACCACGCCGACGCTGCCGAAGCGGGCGCCCTCGACCATGCGGGCGGTGCGCTCGGAGCGGCGCAGGTACTCGGCGAGGTCGTCCGCGCGGTCCTCGACGCGGCCGTGAGCGGCGTCGACCGGGTCCGAGGCGCCGTAGCCGGGGCGGTCGAGGATCAGCAGGTGCAGGCCCCAGGGGCCGGTGACAGTGGGGTCGGGGTCGAAGCCGCCCGCTCCGGGAGTGGGGTGGCAGAACACCACCAGCCGGTCGGCGACGGGGTCGCCCGCCGCCGAGACGCCCATCCCGCGGCCGGACCGCAGCTCGAAACGGTGGTTCGCCATGTCGCCTCCCGGGTGCGCCGAGGGTCGGCGCGTCGCCCCCAGTCAAGCGGAGACGGCGGCCCGCGCGCTGGGCCTTGTGCCGGAGCGGGAGCAGTCGGACGCGTCCGGAGCGGGCGTGCTCGACGCGGATGGTGCGGCCGTCGTCAACCCCGGTGACGCGCCCTCGGCCGTGCGGTGGACTGGTCGGTCCCTCGAGGAAGGACCACCCGTGATCCGCACAGCACTGCCCGCGACCGTCGACGACGTGGAGCTCGACCCGGTCGGCGACGACGGCTGGCGGGTCCGCGCCCGCACCGAGGACCCGCGGGAGCCGGAGGCCGTGCTCGGCTTCATCACGCCGGTCGACGGCGGCTTCGAGGCGCACCGCCTCGGGCTGCCGCAGGAGGACGTGACCTGCCCGTCGCTCGAGGACGCGCTCTCGAGGTACGTCGCCGAGGAGCCGCTGCCCGCGTGGATCCGCTCCGCCCGGAAGGATCCGCGGACCGGCTTCCTCGGCGAGCGGGAGGTCGTGGTCGGCACCCCCGAGGCCGAGGGGGCGGGCCTCCTGGTCGTGCACGTCGACGGCGAGCTCGCCGGGCACGTCGTCGCGACCACCCCGATCGCCTTCGTCGCCGAGCGCGGCGACCTCCCGCCCCTCGTCGTCGAGTCGATGGACGGGCTCCTCGCGCTCGTCTCGGGACTGCGCCGGTAACCCCTGACCCCCGCGGAGGTCGACCCCCGTGGCAGGCGGTCGGCCGCCGCCTAGCGTGCTGGGAGCGGGCCGGCACCGCCGCCGCCCCGCACCACGGACGACGAATGGAAATCACCATGACCGACTTCACCGACCGCACCGCGATCATCACCGGCGGCGCCGGAGGCATCGGCCTCGCGACCGCCCGCGCGCTCCTGGACGCCGGAGCCCGCGTCGTTCTGGTCGACATCGACCAGTCGGCGCTCGACGAGGCGGCCGCGGGCCTCGAGGCGGAGGGGCGCGTCCTCACCGTCCGCGCCGACGTCTCCGACCCCGACGACGTCGACCGCTACGTGAGCGCGACCGTCGACGCCTTCGGCGGGATCGACGTCTTCTTCAACAACGCCGGCATCGAGGGGAGGGTGGCGTCGATCGTCGACACGGCCCCCGAGGACTTCGACCGCGTCATCGGCATCAACCTGCGCGGTGCCTTCCTCGGGCTCCGCTCCGTGCTGCCGCGGATGATCGAGCAGGGGCGGGGCAGCGTGATCAACACCTCCTCCGTCGCCGGGCTCGACGGCGCCCCGGGCCTCAGCCCCTACGTCGCCTCGAAGCACGGGGTCGCCGGGCTCACCAAGAGCGCGGCCCTCGAGGTCGCGGGCACCGGCGTCCGGGTCAACTCGATCCACCCGTCGCCCGTGAACACGCGGATGATGCGCTCGATCGAGGCGGGCGGCGGCGACGCTGAGAAGCAGCGTGCCGCCTACGAGGCCGGGATCCCGCTCGGACGCTACGCCGAGGCCTCGGACATCGCCGCGCTGGTGCTCTTCCTCGCCTCGGACGAGAGCTCGTTCATCACGGGCGCCCAGTACCGGATCGACGGCGGGATGGGCGCCGGGCAGTAGCGGCGCGGGCCGGGCCGCGGGCGGGAGCCGTCGTCGCCGACGCACCGTCCGTTCACCCGATGTCCACGTGACGCCGCGGAGGAGGGGAGCGAGGATGGGGGCGTGTCCCGTCGCCTCCTCCTCCCCGTCGCCGGCGTCCTCGCCGCGGCCCTCGCCGCCGGCGGGCTGACGCTCCTCGTCTGGACGATCGACGAGACGCCGTTCGCACGGCCCGACGCCGGCTTCGACCGTCTGACGAGCGAGGTCGCCGCGGTGCCCGGAGTCTCCCTCGACGGCGCCGAGCGCTGGGTCGAGGCGCCGGCGTTCGGCCCGCCGACCTCCTGGGTCGGGGTCGCGGTCGAGGAGCCGGCGCTCGCCGACGCCCTCGCGACGGCCTGCGCGACCGAGTACGCGGATCCGGTGCTGTGGTCGTTCCGGGCGACGTCCGCAGGCGGGAACACCCTCTCCTTCGCGGGCGCGGAGGAGCCGACCGCCGCGTGCCCCGCTCCCGCTGTCGACGCGTCGGCACTGCTCGACCGGATCGACGGCCTCGGCCGCGGCCTGGAGCTGCACGCGTCGCTCCGCGAGGGGGCCTTCGCCCTCGACTCCTTCGAGGACGTCTCCGGCGGGCTGCCCGCGCTGCTCCCGATCGTCCGGGCGGCGGAGGACCTGCGGGACGCTGCGGGCGCGGAGCGGGGCGCCCCGGTCGAGATCTCCGGTCCCTGGGCCGCGATCACCGTCGGTCCCGGCGAGCAGGAGCGGACCGCCGCGCTGCTCACGACCCTCGTCGAGGAGCACGGCGTCACCGCCTACTGGGCGACCGAGGACGGCCTGCGGATCGTCGCGCCCGACGGCGGGCACGCCGCGATCGAGGCCGCTGTGCGCGACTCCGGGCTGCCGGTGGCCGACCGGTCCCTGCGCTTCGAGGCCGACGAGTCCTGACGCCGGGCGGCCTTGAACGGGTGCGGCCTGGCTCAGACCTCGGTGGCGGGTGCTCGACGGGCTCACCGGCTCACGACGGGAGGCACCTCCAAGACGGGGACTGCACGCTTCATGAACCGGTCGAAGTCCGGAACAGTGAACGCGGCGTACCCGTGCTCGGGAGTGAACAGGAGCCTCATCCCGATCAGCTCCGCGCGGACCGATCCGAGCTGAGTGGACGCGCGCTCCAGAAGCGCCGCGACGTCGCCCGCTTTCTGGGGCTCTGGTCCGAGCTCCGCCATGGCTCGCATGTACGCGGTCTGAAGTGGACTCGCCCGATCGAGTCGCACGCGGAAGAAGGAGCTGTCCAGCTTCGCCTCGTAGGCCTCCCTCGCCAGTTCGACGTCCTCCCGGTGGATGCGATCGTTCTCAGCCACCGTCCAGACCTGGTAGCCCAGTTCCTGGATGAAAGAGGGGTATCCGGTCGTGATCTCGACTGCGAGTTCAACAGCGTCGTCGTCGTAGACCGCGCCCTCGGCCGCTGCCGGCTCTCGGAGAGCCGCTACCGCTTCGTCGTGATCGAGCGAGTCGATCCGCGGAAAGGTGAAGAGCCGCTCGGCGTACGATCTCGCATCGCCCACCAGCTCGGCGATCTGCGGAAGACCGGCACCGACGAACGTGACGGGGAGGCTCCGCTGCACGGTCTTGTGGATGGCTTGGATGAGCGCTTCGAGCTGCGGTGAGTCGAGGAACTGGACCTCGTCGATGAGCAGGACGATCCCCTCGCCCTGCTCGGCCGCCGCTTCACCCACGGCGACGAGGACGTCCGTCAGGTCCAGTCCGAGATCCCGATGATCGGCCACTCCTTCTGCCGGCGGTACATCCCATTTGATGGACCACACGCCGTCCGCTCCGACAGACACCGCGAAGGCGCTCAAGACCGCGGCGGCGTGCCTCCCGCGGTCGGTCCATCTCGCGCGGGGGGACAGGCGGAGGAGTGCCGCCTTGAGCTGGGATGCCAGCACCTGGCGGAACCGGCCCTTGTCGTGCTTGACCGCCTCGAACTCGATCACTTCCCCGTTCTCCTCCTGGGCGATCGTCCGGAAGCCGTTGAGAAGGACCGTCTTTCCGACGCCCCGCAGCCCCGTGATGATCATCGACTGGTTCGTGCGGCCCCGTCGCAGGCGCGTCAGCAGGGTGCGGAACGCCTGGGTCTGCTCGTCTCTGCCGATGAGGATCTCCGGTCGCGCTCCCGCGTTCGGCGTGTAGGGATTGTCGACGGCATCCATACGGGCCGGTTCAGGAGTCTTACTGTGCTTTATCCAGATCGAGTGAAGCGCAGTAAAGCCATCGAACGGCGCCCGTCACGCGCGCCAGGCCGCCAGCTCCTCCGCAGCCGCCAGGACGCGGTGGGTCGGCGAGAGGTCGAGGACGCACGCGCCTGAGCGCCTGCGAGGCCCGGATCCCGCCTCCTGGACCCGCGACCCAGGGAACGCTGGCAGGATGTACGGGACGGTCGGTGCGCGAGAGCGCGCCGCACGGACGGCACCGCCCGCTGAGAGCGGCCCCGCCCGGCCCCGTCCCGCACACCTCCACCCGCTCCCGACAGCGCTCACAGCGCCGGAGCGACACATCACCGCGGCCCGACCGGGCGCGCGGTCGGACCCTGCGCCGCGCGCCCGCGTCCAGCCACTCCCTCCCGGAAGAACCGCATGAGAAACGCCAGAACCGCCAAGCCCGCCCGCCACCACCTCGAGCTCCCCAAGCCCAAGCCCCTCGAGAAGGGCGCCATGCGGATCACTCCGCTCGGCGGCCTCGGCGAGATCGGCCGCAACATGACCGTCTTCGAGCACAAGGGCAAGCTGCTCATCGTCGACTGCGGCGTCCTCTTCCCCGAGGAGAACCAGCCCGGCATCGACGTGATCCTCCCCGACTTCGCCGCGATCCGCTCGCGCCTGAAGGACATCGAGGCCATCGTCCTCACCCACGGCCACGAGGACCACATCGGCGGCGTGCCGTACCTCCTCAAGGAGCGCGGCGACATCCCGATCATCGCCTCGACCTTCACCCTCGCGCTGATCAGCGCGAAGCTGCAGGAGCACCGCATCACGCCGCGCACGCGCCCGGTGAAGGAGGGCGACCGGATCGACGCCGGCGTCTTCGACCTCGAGTTCCTCGCCGTGAACCACTCCATCCCGGACGGGCTCGCCGTCGCGATCCGCACCGAGGCCGGCCTCGTGCTGCACACGGGCGACTTCAAGATGGACCAGTTCCCGCTCGACGGGCGCACCACCGACCTCCCCGGCTTCGCGCGCCTCGGCGACGAGGGCGTCGACCTGTTCCTGGTCGACTCCACGAACGCCGACGTCCCCGGCTTCGCGATCTCGGAGGGCGACCTCGCCCCCGCGATCGACCAGGTGTTCCGCACCGCGCCGCGCCGCATCGTCGTGTCCAGCTTCGCGAGCCACGTGCACCGCATCCAGCAGGTCCTCGACGCCGCGCAGCGCCACGGCCGCAAGGTCGCCTTCGTCGGCCGCTCGATGGTCCGCAACATGGGCATCGCCGCCGACCTGGGCTACCTCAAGATCCCGGCCGGCCTCGTCGTCGACATGAAGGTGCTCGAGAAGCTCCCCGCGACCGAGATCGTGATGATCTGCACCGGTTCGCAGGGCGAGCCGATGGCGGCGCTCTCGCGCATGGCCAACAAGGACCACATCATCGACATCGGCCCCGGCGACACCGTGCTGCTGGCCAGCTCGCTGATCCCCGGCAACGAGAACGCGATCTACCGGATCATCAACGCCTTCACCCGCTGGGGTGCCACCGTCGTGCACAAGGGCAACGCCAAGGTGCACGTCTCGGGCCACGCCAGCGCGGGCGAGCTCGCCTACTGCTACAACATCCTGCGCCCCACCGCGGTGCTCCCCGTGCACGGCGAGTGGCGCCACCTCACCGCGAATGCGGCGATCGCGACGCGCACCGGGATCGACGAGAAGGACGTCTTCGTCATCGAGGACGGCGTCTCGATCGACCTGGTGAAGGGCCGCTCGCGCATCAGCGGGCGCATCCCGGCCGAGCAGATCCTGGTCGACGGCACCACGATGGGAGTCGCCACCGAGGACGCGATGAACGACCGCATCGTCCTCGCCGAGGAGGGGGCCATCACGGTCCTCGCCATCGCCGACCTCGACCGCGGCACGCTCGGCGAGCCGGTCGAGTTCTTCACCCGCGGCTTCGTCGAGGAGCCGGGCTGGAAGGCCAACGCGAGCAAGGCGATCGACGACGCCGTCCTGCAGGCCGCGGGCAAGCCGGTCGAGCTCGAGGCCATGGAGGCGCTGATCACGCGCACCCTCGGCCGCTGGCTGACCCGCCGCCACCGCCGCAACCCGGTCATCACCACCATCGTCGTCGAGGAGTAGGCGCCTTCCACGCCGGCCTCCGCCTCCGCTACCCCCTGCCCCGCGAGGCGCAGGCGGAGCAGAGTGGGAGGGTCGGCAGGTCGCCGACGCGAAGGGAGAGCGCCATGAGCACCGACCGCACCACGGGTGAGGACACCGAGAAGACCGAGGACCTCCCCGACGGCACCGGGACGGACACCTCCTCCGGTGGCGGCGACACCGACACCGTCTCCGGCGGCGAGCCGGACGAGCCCGCCGAGTAGGGCCGTGAACGACGAAGGGCGGGACCGCGAGGTCCCGCCCTTCGTCGTTCCGCCGATCAGATCAGCGGGCCGTCGCTCTCGCTCGAGCGGCGGGTGACCTGCTCGCCGCTGGCCGGGTCGACGGCCGAGCGCGTGGTCGAGACGGCCTGGCGGCGGCGCGTCAGCAGGACCAGCCCGAGGATCAGGCCGACCGCTCCGGCCGCCATGAGGATGTAGCCGACCAGCTTCAGGTCGATCCCGGACACCTGCACGTCCACCGCGAAGGCGAGGACCGCGCCGACGACGAGGAGGAAGATCCCTGCTCCGATGCTCATTGCGTGCTCCTTCTGACTGCCGCCGGAGCGCACGCGGGAAGCGCGCAGGGGCACCGGCGATCGCCCCACGGTAGACCCCGGGTCCGGCGGCCCCCAGGCCTTCCGGCGGGAGCCTCCGGGGGTGTAGGGCGGTGCGGGTCAGCGGTCGGAGACGCGGAGCATCACGCGGGTGCGGTCGGCGCGGGTGACCAGGCCCTCGATCAGGAGGAACACGCGGTACTCGAGCCGGTACTTCGCCAGGAACACGCGGCCCAGGCGCTCGACCTCGCCGGGGTCGGCGTCGATCTCCGCGGCGGCCTCGACCGGCACCGCGTAGTCGGAGACGCGGCCGCGGCGGTCGCACGGGACGAGGGTCACCCGCGCGTCGTTGCGGAGGCGCTTCACCTTGCCGCTGCGGCGGGGAGTGGTGACGATCAGCTCGTGGCCGTCGCGGGCGATCCAGACCGGGGTCGAGACGGCGTCCCCGGACTTCCGGAACGTGGTGAGCGAGACGAAGCGCTCGTCGGCGAGGGCGGTGAGGTCCTGGGAGAGGGGCATGTCCGAAGTAGAGCGGCCGGGAGCGGTCACCGCAAGCCTCCGTGGCACCTCGATCCGCCCCCGTAGGGTGGAGTGATGACCGACGCGACGCCTCTGATCGGCCCGACCGAGGCGCCCGATCTGCACGTGATGACCTACAACATCCGCCGGCGGATGCCGCGCCTCACCTCCCGCGCCGTCGACCAGTGGGACCGGCGCCGCCCGCTCGTCCAGCGGGTGCTGGAGCAGGAGCGCCCCTCGATCCTCGCCGTGCAGGAGGCGCTGCCGGACCAGTCGGCCGCCGTGCACGAGGCGCTGGGCTCCTCCTTCGAGGCGATGGGCTTCGGCCGGGACGCGGACCGCGGCGGCGAGCGCGTGATGCTCTTCGTCGACCGCAGCCGCTACGCCGTCCGGCACTGGACCCAGATCGCCCTCTCGGACACCCCGGACGTCGCCGGCTCGCGCAGCTGGGGCAACCGCATCCCGCGCACCGCCGTGATCGCGGAGCTGACCGATCACGCGACCAGCCGCGAGCTCACCGTGGTCTCGACCCACTTCGACCACATCTCGCGGCGCTCGCGCCAGCGCTCCGCCGAGCTGATCGCCCGCCGCGTCCTCGAGCTCGGACGCCCCGCGATCGTGATGGGCGACACCAACACCGACGTCGACACCGTCCCCTACCGGACGATCCTCGACGAGGGCCGCCTCGCGGACGCGTGGGAGACGGCGGAGAAGCACCTCACCCACTCGTGGAGCACCTTCTCGAACTACCGCGCGCCGGCGCCGGGCAAGCGGATCGACTGGCTGCTCGTCAGCGAGGGCGCGTTCGAGGTGGTCTCCGCCGGGACCAACGCCGTCCGCTACGGGGGAGCGGCGCCCTCCGACCACGAGCCGGTCCAGGCCGTGCTGCGCTTCACGAAGCCGTGAGCGGCTCCGCCCTCGTCGAGACCTTCCTCGAGCCCCCGCGCACCCGCGGGGAGTGGACGGCCGACGGCATCCGCGCGATCGGGGCGGCGAGCATCGTGGCGGCCGCGATCGGCTGGGACCTGGTCGACGTGGCGGTGCTCGCGCTCGCGGCGATCGGGCTGGTGCTGCCGCGCTTCCTCGGCATCCGTCCGGCGCTCGACGCCCTCTTCGGGCTCGCGCTGCTCGTGGCGTCCTGGAGCAGCGTCCTCGGCCTCTACGAGGCCTGGCCGCAGTGGGACCTGGTCGTGCACTGCGTGCTCAACGGGCTGATCGCCGCGGTGGCCTACATCGTCGCCGCGCGGGCCGGAGTCGTGCCGGCCGTCGCGGGCGATCGCGGGCCGCTGCTCCCGGCGGTCGTGCTCTGCGCCTGCTTCGGGACGACGGCGGGCGTCCTGTGGGAGTGGGGCGAGTGGGCGGGGCACCGCTTCATCGACTCCTCGATCTTCGTCGGCTACGAGGACACGCTCGGCGACCTCGCCGCCGGCGCGCTGGGCTCGATCCTCGCCGGCGCGCTGATGCGCTTCTGGTCCGCGAAGTCCCGGGTGGTCGGACCGGGCGCCTCGCGCGGCGTCGGAGGTGCGGCGTAGCCTGTCCCGCATGTGCGGCCGCTTCGCGATGGACTCCGAGACCGATGAGCTGATCCGCGAGTTCGTCGCCGCGGGCGGGCGCGCCGAGGACTGGGCGCCCGACTACAGCGTCGCTCCCACCGACGTCGCGCCGATCGTGCGCGAGCGGCTCCACGACGGCGAGCGGGAGCGCGAGCTGGAGCTCGCGTCCTGGGGCTTCACCCCGTCCTGGTCGAAGGGCAGGGGGCCCTCGCCGATCAACGCGCGCCTCGAGTCGGTCGCGACGAACGGCCTGTTCCGCGGGGCGTTCGCCAAGCAGCGCGCGATCGTGCCGATGCGCGGGTACTACGAGTGGGAGGCCCGCGCCGACGGCAAGCAGCCCTGGTTCCTGCAGGGCGAGGAGCCGATCCTCGCCGCGGCCGGCCTCTACACGGCCCGGAAGGAGGGCGACGACTGGCGCGTCTCCTTCACGATCATCACCCGCGAGGCGCGCGACGCCTCCGGCGAGGTGCATGACCGGATGCCCGTGTTCCTCACGCCCGACGTGCGCGACGCCTGGCTCGACCCGGCTCCGCTCGCCTCCGCCGAGGAGATGCTCGCCACCCTCGACCGGGCGTCCGTCGCGATGGCGTCGACCGTCACGGCCTACCCGGTCGACCGCCGCGTGAACAACTCCCGCACGGTCGACCGCCGCGACCCGGGCCTGCTGACGCCGGTCGCCTGACACCGCTCGCCCGACACGCGCGGGACGATCCGCGCGGTCCGCGGAACCTCCGGGCGAGGGCGGACGACGGGTGGTGGGTGGACCGGAGAGCACGAGAGGAGCGGAGCCGCTGCCCCGCCCCTCCCGGGCGTCCTACTTCGTGCCGGCGTGACCCGGGAACGGCTTGCCGTTCAGCGAGACCTCGTCGGGGTCGACCTCGACGTCGCCCACGTCGTCCGGGCCGCCCGTGCCGGGCACGGCCTTCACCTCGGCCGAGCCGGAGACCTCGGTGCGGCTCTCCGCCGGGTCCGAGTCCTGCTTGGCCTCGGTCTCGCGCTCGCTGCCGGGCGACTCCGAGATGTCCTTCTCGATGGTCTCGCTCTCGGAGGAGGTGGCGGGAGCCGCCCCGTCCGGCTTGCCGATGGTCGAGCCCTGGTCGTCCTGCTCCGTGCGGTCCTGGTCCATGTCGTCGCCTTTCGTCGGGACCTCCGACGCTACGTCGGGGCGCGCGCGGGGGCACCCGCTTGACAGCCCGGCCGGGGGAGGGCGGCGTGCAGGGTCGACGTACTACCCTGGGTCGACAGTCGCACCGGGGGGCGCGGCACACCCGCCGCCGACCGCGAGGAGGACTTGTGGCATCCCACCGGACAGGCGACACCCGCATCGTCGGGACGACGGTCGACGGCCGGTACACGATCGAGGAGCTCATCGGCCGCGGCGGCATGGCCACGGTCTACCGGGCGCGAGACGGCGTCCTCGGCCGCTCCGTCGCGCTGAAGATGTTCGCCCCCGGCATCGACGACGCACAGGACCTGCAGCGCAAGGCGTCCGAGATCCGGCTGCTCGCGGCCCTCAACCACCCCGCTCTCGTCACCCTCTACGACGCGCACGACGGCGGCGACGACACCAACGGCCAGGCCTACATGGTGATGGAGCTCGCCGAGGGCCCGAGCCTGTCCGAGCGGCTCGCCGAGGGCCCGGTCGCGCCGAACGACGTCGCCTCGATGGCGGGCGACCTCGGCGAGGCCCTGCACACGGTCCACGCGGCCGGAGTCGTGCACCGCGACGTGAAGCCGTCGAACGTGCTGCTCGTCCCGAGCCCGCTGACCAGCCGCGAGTTCCGCCCGAAGCTGGCCGACTTCGGCATCGCCTCCCTCATCGACGCGACGCGGATCACCGCGCCCGGCACCCTCATCGGCACCGCCGCCTACCTCAGCCCCGAGCAGGCGCACGGCGACCCGGTCACCTCGGCGAGCGACATCTACTCCCTCGGCCTGGTGCTCCTGGAGTCGCTGACCGGCCGCCGCCCGTTCACGGGCTCGGCGATCGAGGTCACGCTCGCCCGCCTGCTCCGCGACCCCGAGGTCTCGGAGTCGCTCGGCAGCGGCTGGACCTCGCTCCTGACCTCGATGACGCGGCGCGAGCCCGGCGAGCGTCCCGCCGCGCTCCAGGTGGCGGAGTCGGCACGCCGCCTGATCGATCCGCGGCGCGACTCCCCGCCGGCGGCCATCGTCGTCCCCGACGTCCCCGCCACCCGGGTGATGTCGACGGAGCCGCTCGCCGAGACCGAGCCGATCACGCGGACGGAGGCGCTCGACCCGACCCGCCGGCTCGCGGCCGACGCCTACCCGGCCACGGAGGCGATCGCTCCGACGCAGCGCTTCACCGCGACCGAGCGGATCGCTCCGGCACCGCGGATCGCTCCGGCACCGCAGACCGCTCCGGCGCCGCGCACGGCTCCGCTCCGCCCCGCGGCCGCCCCTCCGCAGCGCCGCGGCCCGAGCCCGTGGCTGATCGTGCTGGTGCTCGCGCTGGTCGCGGTCGCCGTCGGGCTCGCGATCATCCTGATCGACGGTCCCCAGTCGCCTTTGCCGCAGGTGGACGGCGAGCTGGGCGACCACCTCCGTCAGCTGCGCGAGAGCATCCGCTCGTGAGGGGCCTCAGACTGCGCGCCGCCGGCGCCGTGCTCGCCTCGGTCCTGCTGCTGAGCGGATGCTCCTCCGCGCCGCAGGGCATCGACGAGGGCACCGCCCAGACCCTCGACGACGCGGTGGTGGCCGTCGCCGAGAAGGCATCGGCCGACGACTACCAGGGCGCTCTCACCGAGCTCGCCGCTCTGCAGTCGGCGCTCGACGCCGCGCTCGCCGAGGGCTCGGTCAGCTCCGACCGCGCAGCGACGGTGCAGGCGCAGGCCGACGTCGTCCGCGCCGACCTCGAGGCCCTGATCGCGGGAGCCCCGGAGCCGGCGCCGGCCGAGACGACCGCCCCGGCTCCCGAGGAGACGACCCCGGTCGAGGAGGAGCCGGAGGACACGCCGGCCCCCGTCCAGACCGAGGACGACCCCGCCCCCTCGCCCGAGGAGTCGGAGCCGGAGGAGACGCCGACCGAGCCGGAGGAGCCCGCGGAGGAGACCCCGGCCGCTCCCGGCGAGGACGCTCCGGGGAACAGCGGCGACGCACCCGGGAACAGCGGCGACGCACCCGGGAACAGCGGGAACGCTCCCGGGAACAGCGGGAACGCTCCCGGCAACGGCAACGGCAACGGCAACGGCAACGGCAACGGCAACGGCAACGGCAACGCGGGCGGCAACGGCAACGGCCCCGGCGCTCGCGGTGCGGCGACCGGCGTCGGCGCCCCCGCGGGCAGCGGTGCCGCACCCGGGGCCGCGAAGGGCCCCGGCGGCCGCTAGAGCGCTATTCCTGCGTCGAGAGCACGGCGAACGCGGCGTCGAGCTCGACGTCCACGTCCCTGCCGTCCTCGCGGGTGACCTCCACCTCGAAGGCGTGGTCGGCGTCGTCGCTGCGCTCGGCCTCGGTGACGGTCCCGGAGCCGACGGCGCCCAGCGCCGCCTCACTCGCGCGGGCCAGGTCGTCGCCGGTGAGGTCGTCCGGGTCCACGGCGGCCGCGGTCGGGTCGCCGGCAGGCACGCCGTCGTCGCCCGAGCCGGCCTGGAGGGCGCGGTCGTCGGGGTCCACGGACACGACGGCGAAGGAGTCGTCGAGGCGCACCTCGTACTCGAGGCCGTCGCGGTCGGTCAGGTCCAGCTCGTAGCCGGTGGCGCCGTCGTCGTCGCGCTCGGCCGAGGTGACGGTCCCGCCGCCGATCTCGGCGAGCGCGGCCTCGCTCGCGCGGTCCAGGTCGCTGCCGGTGAGGGAGTCGGATCCCTCGAAGCCGTCGGTCGCGGCGTAGGCGATGCCCGTCCCGGCTCCGATCAGCACGACCGCTCCGGCGATCCCGGCGATGATCTTCGTCTTCTTCTGCACGATGGCTCCGTCCCGGCGCCGCTCGTCGACGCCTCCAGCACTCTCGCGGTCGGGCGCTGAAGCAGGCCTGAAGCGCCCGCTCAGCGGACGAGCGGCACCCGCACCTCGACCCGGGCGCCGCCCAGCGCCGAGTCGCCGACGACGACCCGTCCGCCGTGGGCCCGCGCGATCCCGGCGACGATCGCCAGGCCGAGGCCCGACCCTCCGGCGTCGCGCGTCCGGCCCTCGTCGAGGCGGACGAAGCGCTCGAGCACCCGCTCGCGCTCCGCCGCCGGGATCCCCGGCCCGTCGTCGTCCACCGCGAGCACCGCCTCCGCTCCGTCGATCCGGGTCGAGAGCGCCAGCTGCGAGGAGCGGTGCCGCACCGCGTTGTCGACCAGGTTCCGCAGCGCCCGCGAGAGCAGGGCCTCGTCGGCCACCGCCTGCACGGGCGAGATCCCGCTCGCGTCGACCCGGGCTCCGGAGTCGCGCAGGCGCCGCACCTCGCCGAGGGCGAGATCGTCGAGGTCCACGGGAGCCGCCGCCACGGCCAGGCGCGCCTCGTCCGCCCGGGCGAGCAGCAGCAGGCCCTCGATCAGCCCGCCGAGCCGCACCGACTCCTCCGCGACCGTCCTCGCCAGCCGGGCGGAGTCGAGCCGGTCCGGGTGCGCGAGCGCCACCTCCGCGGTCTGACGCAGCGCCGCGACGGGGGAGCGCAGCTCGTGCGAGGCGTCCGAGACGAAGCGCCGCTGCCGCTCCTGCCCGCTCTGCAGCCGATCGAGCATCCGGTTGAGGGTGTGCGCCAGCCGGTCGACCTCGTCGCCGGAGCCGGGAGCGGCGATCCGGCGGTCCAGGGCGGAGGAGGTGACCGCCTCGGCCTCCGCGCGCATCCGCTCCACGGGGCGCAGCGCCCGGCCGACGACGACGGCGCACACCACCGCCACCAGCGCGATCAGCAGCGGGACGGCGACCGCGAGCAGCCCGATCGTCGTGGACACCGCCTCCTCGCGGCCCTCGTCGGGCACGCCGACCACGACGAGGGAGTCGTCGTCGAGCTCGCGGGCGGCGACCACCACCGCCCCCTCGTCGTCCACGTCGACCGTGACCGGGTCGTCGCTCTCGGCCAGCGCGAGCGGAGGGAGGTCCTCCGCGTCCTCGCCCGCGGCGGTCACCCGCCCGTCGACCACGAGCTGGACCAGTCCCTCCGAGCCGCGGACGGCCTCCGGGCCGCCCTGCTCGACCAGCGCCGCGACCCGCTCCGCCTCGGCGTCGGCGGCGGAGGCGGCGCTCGAGGCGAGCACGGAGGAGAGGACCAGGACGAAGAGCACGCTCCCGAGGAGCGCGGCGGCGGCCACCACGGCGGTCGCGGCCGCGGTGATGCGGGTCCGCAGGCTCCGGCGGCTCACCCGGCCACCAGCGTGTAGCCCGCCCCGCGCCGGGTGCGGAGGGTGTCGCGGCCGAAGGGCCGGTCGATCTTGTTGCGCAGGGTGCGGACGTAGACCTCGACGATGTTCGGGTCGCCGTCGTAGTCGAAGTCCCAGACGGCTCCGAGGACGTCGCGTTTGGAGACGACCTCGCCCGCCCGCGAGACGAAGTACTCGAGGACGCTGAACTCGCGCGCGGTCAGCGGCACGGCGACTCCGCCCCGCTCGACGCTCCGGGACGCCGGATCCAGCACGAGATCGCCGACGACGCGCACCGTGGGCCGCTCGGCGGCTCCGCGGCGGATGAGGGCGCGCAGCCGCGCGACGAGCACCGGGAACGAGAACGGCTTGGTGAGGTAGTCGTCGGCGCCGGTGTCGAGGGCCTCGACCTGGTCGAGGTCGCCGTCCTTCGCGGTGAGCATCAGGATCGGGGTCCAGTCCTCGGCGGCGCGCAGCCGCTCGCAGACGCGGAAGCCACTGACGTCCGGGAGCATCAGGTCGAGGACGATGGCGGCGTAGTCGGCCTCCTGCGCGTACCAGAGGGCGTCGGTGCCGGTGGTGGCGGTGTCCACGGCGAAGCCCTCGGCCTCCAGGCCCGTCTCGAGGGCGCGGAGCAGGTTGATCTCGTCGTCGACGACCAGGATGCGGATGGCGGCCTCCCCGGGCTCGGCGCGCGGGGCCCCGCGCGAGCCCAGGCTAGCCGCGGCTCCGCTGAAGCCCGCCTGAAGGGCCGGCGGACCACCGCGTCCCGCCGAGGCGCCGGCTCCCCGCCGGGACACCGGCCGGAGCGCGGTGTCCCGGCGGGACGCGCGGCGCCCGGGCGCGGGTCACTCGTCGCGGTCGGTGTACTCGCCCTCGCCCTCGGCGGAGGTGCCCGCGGCGCTGGTGTCGACGTAGCTGCCCTTGTCGGCGGTGCTCTGCTCGTTGACCGAGGTGTCGACGTAGCTGCCCTCGGCCTCGCCGGCGGTGTGCGAGACGCCCTCCGTCGAGGTGTACTCGCCGCCCTCGGTGTCCTCGGTGCTCGTGCCCTCGGCGACGTGACGGCCGTGGCCGGCGGTGTGCTCGTCGTGACCCTCGTGGTGGTCGTGGTGCTCGTGACCCTCGTGGTGCTCGTTGTCGTGGTCGTGGTGGGCCATGGCGGCCTCCTCGCTTCGTCGCGTCGGTGCGCGGTCGGATCGGCCGCGCTCGCTCCGAGACTTCTGCATCGGGGGCGGGGGTGCAAGACGTGGCGGCTGCACATCCGTGCCGCGCAACTCCTACCGGTGCCGGATCCGCCCGCCTAGCCTCCGAGGATGAGCAGACCCCCTCGCACCCGCTGGAGCGTCATCGGCCAGCTCGGACCGGCCTTCGACGACGGCGGTCCGATGCTGCTGGTCGAGGCCCGATCGGCGTTCGGGCGCCGCCCGATGCACCGCGCCAAGGCGCAGCTGCTGCTGTCGGCGCTCCGCCACCGCGCCCGCGAGCTCGGGGACCGCGCCGAGTACGTCCGCTCCGAGACCTTCGGCGAGGCCCTCGCCGGGCGCGACGACCTCGAGGTGATCGACCCGCCGACCCGCGGCGGCCGCCGCCTCGCCCGCAGGCTCGGCATGAGCGTCCTGCCCAGCCGCGGCTTCGTCACGGCCGAGGAGGACTTCCGCGAGTGGGCGCTCTCCCGCTCGGGCAAGCGCCTGCTGCTGGAGGACTTCTACCGGTGGAGCCGCGAGCGCACCGGCGTGCTGATGCGCGGCGACCAGCCCGAGGGCGGCCGCTGGAACTACGACCACGACAACCGCCAGCCTCCGCCCAAGGGCGCCTCCCGGCTCGGCCTGCCGGACCCGTGGTGGCCGGAGGAGGACGACATCGACGAGGAGGTGCGCGCCGACCTCGCGCGCTGGGAGGCCGAGGGGACGGTCCGCCTGGTCGGTTCCGACGGTCCGCGCCGCTTCGCCGCGACGCCCGCCGAGGCCGAGGCGGCGCTCGCCGACTTCGTGTCGTCGCGCCTGGGCGACTTCGGGACCCACGAGGACGCGATGCTCTCGGGCGACTGGACGATGGCGCACTCGCTGCTCAGCGCCCCGATGAACCTCGGCGTGCTCGATCCGCGGACGGTCGTCGAGGCGGCCGAGGCGGAGTACGCCGCCGGGGGCGCGCCGATCGCGGCGACGGAGGGGTTCATCCGCCAGATCCTCGGCTGGCGCGACTACGTCTGGAACCTGTTCTGGCACCTCGGGCCGGACTACCGGAACCGCAGCCGTGCGCTCGGCGCCTCCACACCGCTGCCCGCGGAGCTGCTGAACCTCGACCCGAGCGGCATCGAGGCGAACTGCCTGCACGAGACGCTCGACGACGTGCACCGGCACGGCTGGGCGCACCACATCCAGCGCCTGATGGTGCTCGGCAACTGGGGACTGCAGCGGGGGTGGGATCCGGCGGAGCTCAACGACTGGTTCGTGGACGTCTTCGTCGACGGCACGGAGTGGGTGATGCCGGCGAACGTGATCGGGATGTCCCAGCACGCCGACGGCGGCGTCGTCGCGACGAAGCCGTACGCCTCGGGCGGCGCCTACATCAACCGGATGTCCGACTACTGCGGCGGCTGCCGCTTCGACCCGAAGGTGCGCCTGGGCGAGAACGCCTGCCCGGTGACCGCCGGGTACTGGGCCTTCCTCGACCGGGCCGAGCCGGTCCTCCGCGGCAACCACCGGATGGCCCAGCCCCTCGCGGGCCTGCGCCGCCTCGCGGACCGCGAAGCGGTGGTCGACCAGGAGCGCCTGCGCGAGACGTACTGACGCGGGGCCGGCGGCACGCCCGCCGCTACTCCGCGCGCACGAAGCGCGACACGGTGACCGCGACCGTCACCGCGGTCGTCCCCTCCACCGCCGCGAGCCGCGCGTCCAGCGCCTCGGGATCCACGTGGTGGGCACTCGGCCCCATCAGCACCTCGGCGCGCAGCTCGTCGACGCTCATCAGCACCGTCGTGTCCAGCTCGGTGCGCTCCTCGAGCGCGAACCCCGCCAGCTGCTCGTCGAGCCGCTCCGCCTTGCCGGCGTCGATGCCGAGCATCCCGAACCGCTCGCGGATCTCGTGCAGGTGCCTCTCGCGCGGAGTGACGACGACGGCGACGCCGCCCGGACGGAGCACCCGCCGCATCTCCGGGGCGTTCCGCGGCGCGAAGACGGTGAGCAGAGCGTCGGCGGAGGCGTCGGCCAGCGGGAGGGGCTGCCAGAGGTCGGCGGTCGCGATCGCCGCCCGGGGGTGCGCGCGGGCGGCGCGGCGGGCGGCCGGGGCCGAGAGGTCCAGGCCCAGCCCGTCCGCCGCCGGATGCGCCTCGAGCACGGCCGCGAGGTACGCCCCGGTGCCGCAGCCGAGGTCGACCACGAGCCGCGCGCCGGCGGGGACGGCCGCGGCGACCGCGTCCTGGATCACCCGGTAGTGGCCGGAGCCGAGCAGGTCGGCGCGGGCCTGCACCATCGCCGCGGTGTCGCCCGAGGTCGCATGCCTCCCGCGCAGCAGCGAGGCGTAGCCCTGACGCGCGAGGTCGGCGCTGTGCCCGAGGGGGCAGCGGAGCGAGGAGGGGCGGGGGAGCGCGTCGGGGGCGAGCGCGCCGCCGCAGACCGGGCAGGCGAGGGCGGGCAGCACCGTCGATCCGGGTCGGGCGGCCGGATCGAACGCGCTCACTCCGCGCCGGGCGCGCGCGCCCGCATGGCGGTGACCGCCGCGTTCAGCGTCGCGATGGTCGGCACCGCGAACAGCGCTCCGGCGAGCCCGGCCACCTCGAGCCCGGTCGCGACTCCGAGCACCACGGCGAGCGGATGCACCTTCACGGCGGTCCCGAGGATGAGCGGCTGCAGCACGTGCCCCTCGAGCAGGTGCACCAGGATCACGACGCCGACCATCACCAGCGCGGCGACGGGCCCGCTGAACAGCAGCGCGACCAGCGCGGCGAGCGCACCGGTCACGATCGCGCCGAGGATCGGGACGAACGAGCCGAGGAACACCACGATCGCGATCGGCACGACGAGCGGCAGCTGCAGCGCGAGCGCGCCGATGCCGATGCCGACGGCGTTGATCCCGGCGACGCCGAGCTGCGCGATCACGAACTGGCTGAGGGTCCGCCAGCCGGCGGCGCCGCCGCGCTCCATCGCCGGCCGGGCGCGGCGGGGGAGGAGGCGGAGGAACCAGTGCCAGATCCGGCGGCCGTCGAGGAGCAGGAAGATCAGCGAGAACAGGGTGAGGAGGGTTCCGGCGAAGACCTCGGCCAGCTGGGAGCCGACGGCGAGGGCCCCGGATGCGATCGTCGACGCCTGCGCGTCGGCCCAGTCGACCGCGCGCTGCGCCCAGTCCGAGAGCTGGACGTCCGAGAACGACAGCGGCGGGCTCCGCAGCCACGCCTCGACGCCGTCGACCGCGTCGAGAGCGCGCTGCCCCACTCCGCTGAAGCCGGAGCGCGACTGCACGATCACCAGCCCGACGAGGCCGGTCAGCAGGAGGAGCATCAGGACGATCGAGACCAGGACCGCGAGCGGGCGGGGGAGCCGCAGGCGCTCGAGCCGGTTCCGCAGCGGGGTGAGGAGCGCGGTGAGCAGCAGCGCGATCAGCACCGGCACGACGATCACGGGCAGCAGCGAGACGAGGCGCACGAGGAGGTAGAGGAGCCCGGCGACGGCGAGGAAGCGCCACGACCAGGCGGCGGCGATCCGCATCCCGGTCGAGACGTCGCCCGAGGCGTCGTCCGGCGAGTCCGAGGGGGCCGGAGCCGTGACCGCAGCCGGGGGAGCGGCGGCCGCAGGCGGACTCGCCGCCGTGCCGTGCCGCTCGTCGCGCGCTCGCCGTCCCCGCATGACCCCTCCGATCCTCTCGCAGTGTACGGCGGAGCGGCCGTCCGGGACCGGGAGGGAGCCCGGGGGCGCCCCGCCTGGAGGGATCCGGGCGCCGGATGCGCCGGCAGCGGCTCGTCCGGAGGGCGGAACGCGCCGGATCGCGCCGTCTCCGCCCCGTTCCCCGCCTCGGCCGCGGGAGGCCGGTCCGCGCGGTAGCGTCGTGCGGGTCGATGCCGAGCGAGGAGGGCGACGGATGCTGGAGGCGGTTCTCGCGATCGCCGCGTGGTGCGCGGGCGCGGTGCTCGTCGTCAGCGGCGCCCTGAAGCTCGGCCGCACGGAGCGGTTCCGGGCGAGCCTCGAGGCGCTCGGGGTTCCCCTCCTCCTCCGGCGCCGCGGCTGGTTCGCGGCCGCCTTCCCCGTCGTCGAGATCGCGCTGGGCGCCGCGGTGGTGCTGGCGCCCGCTCCGGCGCACCGTGCCGCCCTCGTGCCGGTGGCGCTCCTCGACGCCGTGTTCCTCGTCGTCGCCGTCCGCGCGGTCCGCGCGACGGAGGACGTCGACTGCGAGTGCTTCGGCGGGCTGGGCTCGGCACGGATGACCGGACGCACCGTCGCGAGGAACGCGGTGCTGCTCGCGCTCGCGGTCGCCGGGGCCCTCGGCGGGCTCGCTCCGGCCGCGCTGCTCGGCGGCGGCGGTGCCTCGGCGGCGGCGTCCGGGCTCGCCGCCGCTCTCGCCGCGGTCTCGCTCGTGCTGGTGCGCGACCGCCTTGCGGCGTCGACGGCCGCTCGCGTCCGGGCGGCCGCCCGCCTGTCCGCAGCCGACAGGGAGTCCGCGCCGGGGCGCGCGCCCGAGGGTGACCTCTCGGCCGCCGACCTCGCGTTCGTCACAGTGGCCGGCGAGCTCCTGACGCTCGAGGAGCTGTCCCGCCCGGCGACGCACCTCGTCTTCTTCTCGCCCTCGTGCGCCGCCTGCCACGCGCTCGTCGAGCGCTTCCGCTGGTGGCCCCACGGCCTGCGCCCGGGCGAGGAGCTGCTGCCCGTCCTCCTCGGCAGCCGCGAGGACTTCGCGGTGCACGCCGTCTACGGGCCGCTCGTCGACCACGCCCTCTACGATCCGGAGGGCCGCGTCGCCGCCGCCCTCGGCCGAGCGGGGACGCCGGGCCACGTGCTGCTCACGCCCGAGCGTCCGCTCGGCGACGGCTGGACCTCGGGAGCCGCGTCGATCGAGGCACGCGTGCTCCGGCCCGGATTCCTCGCCGAGCTGCAGGCGGCCGGCCCGGACCCGGCTCCGGCGGCCGGCGGCGCGGTACCGGCGGGGTGACGACGGCCGGCGGGCGGAGCGGTGCCGCCGGGCTGTCGACGACCGACCGACGGCGGCCGGGCTCAGCGGCGCTCGAACTCGCCGGACATCGAGCCGTGCACGGGGTGGGCGGGATCGTCACCCACGGCGCGGGCGGGATCGTCGATCTCCACGGCGCGGGACGGGGGCTCCTCGTCGCTCGCGTCGAGGCCGAAGCCGTCCTCGAGCAGCTCCTGGGCGATGCGGCTCGACAGGCCGCTCCTCTCGCCCGGTCCGGGGTCGCTCTCCGGGTCGACGGGGGCGGCGAACGCCTGCTCGAGTCCGGACGCCGGCATCCCGGCGTCGTCGATCGAGTCGGCTCGCCCGTCGAAGGGTCCTCGTGCAGGTCTCGGCATGCGCCCGAGCGTAGAGGACGGGCCCCCGGAGGTCGACGCTCCGTCGCGCACTGCCGGGCCGCCCGCGCGCCGGGTCAGTCGTGCAGCGACCAGGAGTGGGGAGCGACCTGGACGCCGCCGACGGTCGCCGTCTCGTCGCCGATGTTCAGCGCGAGCCGCGCGGTGCGTCCCTCCGGGCCCTCCGCCACGAGCATCACGGCGGTGTTGGAGAGGTCGACCGTGCGGGTGCTCGCGCCGACCAGCCACGGGTTCCGTCGGCGGAACGCGACGACCTCCTGGTGGGCCCGGTAGGCCTCCCCGCCCGGCCACTCGGCGGGCTCGGCCGGGAACTCCGGGCGGATCGCGTCGTCGCCGCCGATCCGCTCCTCCTTGACGCCGCGCAGGCCCCGCTCGTCGCCGGAGTAGATGCTCGGCACGCCGGCGACGAAGCCGAGGATCGCCGTGGCGTGGCCGTGGTGGCGCTCGTCGCTGACGGCGCTGGCGATCCGGGTCACGTCGTGGTTGCCGACGAAGGTCAGGGGCAGGAACTCGCGGACGAAGTCGTCGTGGCGCTTCAGGGACCAGGCCAGCTCGAAGAGGTTCGCCTCCTCGAGGGAGTTGCGGACGGCCTTCCAGAGCTCGTACTGCGTGACCGAGTCGAGCCCCGACTCCCGCACGTAGCCGGTGTAGTCGCCGTGGATGACCTCGCCGACGAACCACGCGTCGGGGAAGCGCTGCCGCACCGGGTCGATCGCCGCGCGCCAGGCCGCCGGCGCGACCGCGTACGCCGCGTCGAGCCGCCAGCCGTCGATGCCCCGCTCGAGCCAGTGCGCGAGCACGGAGGACACGTGCTCCGCGACCTCGGGGTTCCCGTTGTCGAGCTCGACCAGAGCGTCGTGCCCCTCGAACACGTCGACGCGGAGGCCGTCGACCTCCTGCGACCGCTCGCTGCGGGAGAAGCGCGCCGCCTCGGGGGAGCCCTCGCCGGCCGCGACGGCGGCACGCCACCAGGGGTGCTCCCGTCCCACGTGGTTGAAGACCCCGTCGAGCAGCACCCGGATCCCGCGCTCGCGGCACGCGGCGATCAGCGCGTCGAGGTCTGCCTCGTCGCCGAGGCGGGGATCGATCCGGAAGTGGTCGACCGTGTCGTAGCCGTGGGTGGAGGAGGCGAAGACCGGCCCGAGCAGCAGCCCGTTGCAGCCCAGCGCCAGCAGGTCGTCGAGCCAGGGGAGCAGGGCGCGGAGGCGGTGCTGCGGCTCGTCGTCCGGACCCGGACCCTCCGAGGCGCTCGCCTCGGCGCCCGTGAAGCCGAGCGGGTAGACGTGCCACCAGATCGCCGTCGAGATCCAACCGTCCGTCTGAGCCATCGTGGCCGTCCTCCCGGCCCGCTCGGGCGCGGGCCGCCGTCACTGTAGCGAGGCGGGCTGGACCGGAGCCGCGCCCGCTCACGGGCCGGGCCGCAGGGCGGTGATCCAAGCCAGCACGGCCAGGCCCGCCCGCACGGAGGCGGGTGCCGTGACGGTGCAGACGAGCAGCGCGAGAGCCGCGCAGGCGAGCCCGGCCACCGCGCTCCTCCGCTCGCCCGCCCACCGCAGCGCCCGCACGGACGCGATCACCGCGGCGACCGCCACGGCGACGGCGGGGAGGGCCCAGAGCGGATGCACGGAGGACGCGAGCGCGAGCAGGCCCAGCGCGAGCGCGGCGAGGCCGGGCTCGTACGGCCGGCGAGCGGGAGGGTGCCGCCGGGGCGGCCGGGGGAGGGCCGCGTCGGCCGGAGCGGATGGAGGGAGGAGTGCCGTCGTCGTCATGAGCCGATCCTCGTCAGGCGGCGGACTCTGCGGAGTGGCGATCGGCGGATCGGTGGACGAGAGGCGCCGAGCGCCTCCTGTGGAGGGACCGACCGGCGCGATCGGCGTCGTTCCGGGCGTCTCGAGGCCGGAATCGCCGGAGATCCGGGGCGGGGCTGGTAGGTTACCGACGGTCCGACCGGTTGAGGACGTCCGTCCCCGGCCGAGGACGATCCATCGAAACCAGCTGTTCCGACAGCGAGAACGTCCTGGGAGGACACTCCATGGCTGACAAGTCGCTCAACCGCACCGAGCTCGTCGCGAAGATCGCCGCCGACTCCGGCCAGAGCCAGGCCGCCGTCAACGGCGTCCTCGACTCGCTCTTCACCACCCTCGCCGACTCCGTGTCGAACGACGTGAAGGTCACCATCCCCGGCTGGATCGCCGTCGAGCGCACCTCCCGCGCCGCGCGCACCGGCCGCAACCCGCAGACCGGCGAGACCATCCAGATCGCCGCCGGCCACTCGGTCAAGGTCTCCGCGGGCACCAAGCTCAAGGCCGCCGCGAAGTAGTCGCGCCCTCCGACACGGCCCCGGCACTGCGCCGGGGCCGTCGTCGTCCGCGGACGCGGCTGCCGATCAGCCGCGGAACGTAGGCTGGACCGGTGAATCGAACCGTCCGGATCGTCGGCCCTGCGCTCGTGCTCGTCGCCGCAGCGCTCGTCGCCCTCCTCGCGGCCCTGGCCTTCGGCGGGGGAGCCGCGGCTCCGCTGCTGAACGATCCCGGCCCCGTGGTCCGCTACGGCCTCCCGATCGCCAAGCTGGCCGTCAATCTCGGCGCCGCGGGGATGATCGGCTCGCTCGTGCTGACGCTGTTCGCGCTGAGCCCCCGCGCCGCTGCCGCCCGCGACGCCCGATCCTCGTCCCGCGCCTCGACCGCTCACGCCTCCTCGCGCGCCGGTCAGTCCTCCTCGCGCGGCGACCAGTCCTCCTCCCGCGCCGGATCGACGCGCACCGCGGTCGCCCCCGCGAGCCCCGCGCCCGCCGAGGCCGCGCCCGAGCCGCGCACCGAGTTCTCGATCGCCCTCGACGTCGCCGCCGCCAGCGCCGCCTTCTTCGCCGCGGCCAGCGCGGTGACCGGGTTCCTCACCTTCCTCAACGTCACGCAGACGCCCCTGAGCCTCGACCGCGACTTCGGCACCAAGCTCAGCTACTTCATCGGCAGCATCGAGGTCGGCCAGGCCTGGCTCATCACGACGCTGCTCGCGGCCGTCGTCACCGTCCTCTGCTTCGCCGTCCGCAACCAGACCGCGCTCGTCTTCGTCACGGGCCTGGCCCTGCTCACGCTGCTGCCGATGGCGCAGCAGGGGCACGCGGCGGGAGCGAGCGGGCACGACGCCGCCGTCACAGCGCTGGGCCTGCACCTCGTCTTCGCGGCGATCTGGCTGGGCGGCCTCATCACCGTCATCGCCCTGCGGCCCCTGCTCGGCGGCTCCCGCCTGCTGCCCGTGATCGAGCGCTACTCCAGCCTCGCGCTCGTGAGCTTCGTCGTGGTCGCGGCGTCCGGCTACGTCAGCGCCGAGCTCCGGCTCGCCACCCTCGACAACCTGCTGACCGGCTACGGGATCCTCGTGCTGGTCAAGGTCGCGGCGCTGGTCGCGCTGGGCCTGTTCGGCGTGCTGCAGCGCCGCTATCTCATCGAGCGGATGCGGAAGGCCGGCGGTGTCGGCGGCCGCAGCTTCTGGTGGCTGGTCGGCGCCGAGATCGCCTTCATGGGTATCGCGTCCGGAGTCGCCGCGGCGCTCGCGCGCACCGCGACCCCGGTCGACCAGATCGCCGCGAGCCAGCTCACGGATCCGACCCCGGCCCAGCTGCTGACGGGCGAGCCCCTGCCGCCGCCCGCGAGCGCGATGAACTTCCTCACGCTCTGGAACATCGACCTGGTCTGGCTCCTGGTCTGCTCCTTCGCCATCGCGTTCTACGTCGCCGGAGTGGTGCGCCTGCACCGCCGCGGCGACCGCTGGCCCCTGCACCGCACGATCCTCTGGATCGCGGGCATGCTCCTCCTGGCCTACATCACGAACGGCGGGGTGAACGCGTACGAGAAGTACCTGTTCAGCGCCCACATGCTCTCGCACATGGTCCTCACCATGGCGGTGCCGCTGCTGCTCGTCCCGGCGGCACCGGTCACGCTCATCGCCCGCGCCGCCGCCCGCCGCACCGACGGCTCCCGCGGCGCGCGCGAGTGGGTGCTGCTCGCCGTTCACTCGCGCTTCGCCACCGCGATCTCGCACCCGATCGTCGCCGCCCTGCTGTTCGTCGGGTCGCTCTGGGGCTTCTACTACTCCCCGCTGTTCCGCTGGGCCACCACGGACCACATCGGCCACGAGTGGATGATCGTCCACTTCCTGATCACCGGGTACCTCTTCGTCAGCGTCCTGATCGGAGTGGACCCGAGCGTGCACCGCGTGCCCTACGCGATGCGCCTCCTGCTGCTGCTGGGCACCATGGCGTTCCACGCCTTCTTCGGCCTCGCACTGATGACGGGGGAGGGGCTGCTCCTCGCCGACTGGTACGGAGCGATGGGCTGGGGCACCTCCGCGCTCGCCGATCAGCAGGCGGCCGGCGGCATCGCGTGGAGCATCGGCGAGATCCCCACCCTCGCGCTCGCGATCGTCGTCGCGATGATGTGGAGCCGCTCCGACGCCCGCGAGACCAAGCGCCGCGACCGCCAGGCCGACCGCACCGGAGAGGCCGAGCTCACGGCCTACAACGACCGCCTGGCCGCCCTCCAGAAGCGCGGCTGATCCGCGCCCGGGCCCCGGGGTCCCGGCGGCCCGCGGGTACAGTGGAGCGGTGACTCAGCCGACCCTCTCCGACGAGCAGCAGCGGGTCTTCGACCTCATCGAGAACACGCGCGAGCACCTGTTCGTCACGGGTCGGGCGGGCACGGGCAAGTCCACCCTGCTCAACCACCTGAGCTGGAACACCGACAAGCAGATCGTCATCTGCGCCCCCACCGGCGTCGCGGCGCTGAACGTCGGCGGCCAGACCATCCACTCGCTCTTCCGACTGCCGATCGGCGTCATCGCCGACTCCGACCTCGACCAGCCGCCCGAGCTGCGCAAGCTCCTCAACACCATCGACACGCTCGTCATCGACGAGATCTCCATGGTCAACGCGGACCTGCTCGACGGGATCGACCGCAGCCTCCGGCAGGCGCGGCAGCGGCGCTCCGAGCCGTTCGGGGGCGTGCAGGTCGTCCTCTTCGGCGACCCGTTCCAGCTCGCACCCGTTCCCGGCGATCCGGAGGAGCGCGCCTACTTCGCCGACCGCTACCGCTCGCTGTGGTTCTTCGACGCCCTCGTCTGGCAGGAGGCGCCGCTGCGGATCGTCGAGCTCGGCCGGATCCACCGGCAGAGCGACGAGCGCTTCAAGTGGATGCTCAACGCGGTCCGCTTCGGCATGGTGACGAAGGAGATCGCCGACGTGCTGAACGCGGCGGGCGCGCGGACGCCTCCGGCCGACGACGCGATCACGCTCGCGACCCGCAATGACACGGTCAACCGCATCAACCAGGCGGCGCTCGCGCGGCTGAAGGGCCCGCTGAAGACCGCGTCGGCCGAGATCAGCGGCGACTTCGGCGGGCGCGCCTATCCAGCGGACCAGAACCTCGAGCTCAAGATCGGCGCGCACGTGATGTTCCTGCGCAACGACTCCGAGCAGCGCTGGGTGAACGGCACCATCGGCCGGGTGACGAAGGTCGTGGGGACGGTGTGGGTCGAGGTGGACGGCGAGGTCCACGAGGTCGAGCCCGCGACCTGGGAGCGCTACCGCTACTCCTACTCCGCCGCGACGAAGAAGCTCACCCGCGAGATCGTCGCCGAGTTCGCGCAGTTCCCGCTCCGCCTGGCGTGGGCGGTCACGATCCACAAGTCGCAGGGCAAGACCTACGACTCCGCCGTGGTCGACCTCGGGCAGCGCGCCTTCGCCCCCGGGCAGACCTACGTGGCGCTCAGCCGCATCACGAGCCTCGAGGGGCTCTACCTGACGCGGCCGCTCCGGCCGAGCGACATCATCGTCGACAAGGACGTGCTGCGCTTCATGTCCGAACGGCGAGCCGAGCCGGCCGCCGTCGCGGAGGCGTCCGCGGACTGACGCCCCGCGGAGGAGGTCGGAGCAGGCCCTCAGGCCGCCGCGCAGGTCCGGGCGAGATCGCGGAACAGCTCCGTCGTCAGCCGGTACGCCTCCGCGACCTCCGCGATGACCCGCTCGCGCTCCTCCTCGTCCCAGCCCGCGGCGTCGAGCTGCTCGCGGTAGGTGGCGCGGAAGGCCGACGGTGCGGCGATCTCGCCGAAGAGGAAGAAGCCGACGCCGTTGGTCTCGAAGCCGAACCGCCGCTGCAGCAGCCCGCGGACGATCGCGCAGCCGGAGAGGTCGCCGAGGTAGCGCGTGTAGTGGTGGGCGACGAAGCCGCCGCTCCAACCCGCGGCCACGATGCGGATCCGGTCGACGTAGGCGCTGGTCGAGGGCAGCGGGCGGATGCGCTCCCGCCAGTCCTCGCCGACGAGGAAGCGCAGGTCCTCCGCGATCGCGGGGAGCCGGGTGAGCTTGGCCGAGAGGAAGGGCTCCGCGACCGGATCGCCGGCCATGTCCTCCGCCACGGCCTCGAGGGCCTCGTAGACGAAGTAGTGCTGCGAGATGAGCGCGATGTAGTCGTCGCGGCTGCCGGAGCCGGTCATCAGCGAGGTCATGAAGGCGGCGCCCTCGTCGTCCGCGCCGGACTGCCCGATGCGCAGGCGCAGGGCCTCGGAGAACGGGATGACGTTCGACACGGTGGCCTCCCTCGGCGACTGAGGTCCGCCTTACCTTAGCCGAGCGGGGCCGCCGGGACCAGAGGGCGTCAGTGCCCGTGTCCGCCGTCGACGACGGAGTGCATCATCCCGCCCATGTCGCCCGAGCCGCCCGAGGAGGCGGCCATGGCGGGGGTGGCGAGGGCGGAGACGGTGAGCGCGCCGGCCAGGAGTCCGACGAGAGCTCGCGACGGCGAGACGGCCTTCTCCTCTACGCGCGGAGAGCGGAGCGAGACGGCCACCACGGCGACCGCGATCAGCTGGAGGACCGCGGCGGCCAGCGCGGGGAGGGGCTCGGCGAGTGCGCCGAGGGCCAGAGCGAGGGCGAACGCCGCCAGGGAGGCGACCGCGACGACCAGCGCGGAGCGCGGCACGACGATCCGGCCGCGCGCCAGGACGAGGACCGCCCAGAGGATCTCGACGGCACCGAGCACCCCGATCACCGGGGCCTGCGCGCCCTCGCCGCCGGCGGCGAGCGAGAGGTGGATGAGCCCGGCGCCGAGTCCGGCGAAAGCGGCGTTGCAGCGGGCCACGGTGGTCATGGCGGCTCCTTCGCTGGATCGGGGAAGAAGAGGAGGCCCCGGATCGACACACCGCATCGTGTCGTCCGGGGCCGTTCAGTCCGTCCGCCGCGGAAAACGGCGGGCCCACGGCGGACGGAGTAGAGGGGGGCGGCGGGTGCCGCCCGGGTCAGGCGGTCGCGGCGGTGCGCGTCCTCGCCGTCTTCTCGGTGCCGAGTCCGACTCCCAGGAGCACCAGCGCGCTGGCCAGGTGCAGGAAGTGGTCGGCGGTGTTCAGCGCCAGCACGTTCAGGGCGGTGTCGACCAGGAAGAAGCCGACGATGCCGAGCAGCAGGTACACCGCTCCGACGGTCACGTTGACGGTCTTCGCCGCGGCGACGGTCGACAAACCCGCGATCAGCAGCGCGCCTCCGATGAGCAGGTGGGCGATGTTGTGCAACGGGTTCACCTCGAAGACGCCGAGCAGGAGCCCGCCTTCGGTAGAGAGGAACTGCACGCCTCCGGTCACGACGAAGCCGAGGAGCCCGACGACGACGTAGACGGCTCCGAAGAGAGTCGCCAGCAGTCGATTGGGGGATCTGCGCATGGTCTCTTACCTCCTTCGAGCAGCGCCTCTGCGCTGTACTCCCTCTCTTCGTAACCCGGCGCCTGCCGGTTTGGGAACGGGGTGGACTCCGCCGGTCACGGTCAGGACACGAATCGCGATCGCGCGCTCAGCGGCCCTCTCCGGCCCGACGGAGCCCCCGTACAGTGGTGCCGTTCGCAGACGACGGGGGAGTCGCACGGCATGGGATCTCGCAGACGGACGCGGACGGGGCTGCTCGTCGTCCCGGTCCTCGTGCTCGCACTGGCCGGCTGCACGCCCGCCGCCGCCTCGCGCGTGGCGGAGGCTCCCGCGCAGGCGGCGTCGGAGGAGCTCGCCTCCGCCCTGTCGGGGTTCCTCGACGAGACGGTCGGCGTCGCCGGCGCGACCGGAGCGGTCGCCGGGGTCTGGTCGCCGTGGGGCGGCAGCTGGGAGGGCGCGGTCGGCTGGGAGTCGGACGAGCGCACCACCGCCCTCACCACCGACGCGCACCTGCGGCTCGGCACCGGCGGCACCGAGGCGATGACCTGCGACGTGGTCCTCGCCCTCGCCGACTCCGGCCGGGTCGACCTCGACGCCGACGTCGGCGAGACGCTGCGCTCCCTGCCCGGCATCGACGGCCTCACGCTGCGCGAGCTCTGCGCGCACACCTCCGGCCTGGCCGACTTCCGCTCGGCGCTCTGGCCGACCGTGCTCCAGAACCCCCCGCGGCAGTGGCCGACGCTCGAGCTGCTCGCCGCGGCCCAGGTGCGCGGCGCCTCGGCCGAGCCCGGAGCGGCGTGGTCCGACTCCGCCACCGGTCCGCTGCTCGCCGGCATCGTCGCCGCGCAGGTGACCGGTCGGAGCATCGGGGAGCTCTACGACCAGTACGTGGTGCCGCGGTACGGGCTGCGGAGCACGGAGCTGCCCGGCGCCTCCGAGGTCGACCTGCCCGCTCCGTCCCCCCGCGGCTATGCGGTCGCGCTCGACCCGGCGACCGGGGAGAAGCGCTGCGACGTGCGCCTCGACGTCACCGCCGCGTCCCCGTCCGCCCTCGGCGCCGCCGGCGGAGCACTGACCGATCTGGAGGACCTCCGGCGGCTGGCGACGGGTCTCGCGGCCGATCCCGCGGACGACGCCATGTGGCGGGACCCGGTCGTCCAGGGCCAGGGCCGCGCCGACTACCTCCGCGCCGGGCTCGGCGGGCACGAGGCGGGACCCCTCCGCGGCTTCTCGGGCCTCGCGCCCGGCTTCGTCACCGCGGCGTACTCCGACCCGGTCTCGGGCCTGACCGTGGCCGTCTCGATCAACAGCTCGACGCCCGGCGGGGACTTCGCCGCGACGGTCGCCCGCACCCTGGCCGCCATCGCGGTCGAGCAGGGAGCCGCGGCGGGAGCCGAGGGCCTGCCCCAGCTCCCGTGGACGGCCGACGGCGAGCGCGGCGCCGTGCAGGGGACCCCGACGCGCTGCTGATCCGGCGGCGCCCTACTCTGGTGCCATGCCGATCACTCCCGACACCAAGGACTGGACCTGGGTCCTCGAGCGCCCGTGCCTCGAATGCGGTTTCGACGCCTCGCTCGTCGACGCCGACGAGGTCGCCGAGCTCATCCGCGAGAACGCCGCCGCCTGGCCCTACGTGCTCGACCGCGACGACGCGGCGGGCCGGCCCGACGACGAGACCTGGTCGCCGCTCGAGTACGCCGCGCACGTGCGCGACGTGCACCGCATCTACCGCACCCGTGTGCAGCTGATGCTCGCCGGCGACGACCCGCTCTACCCCAACTGGGACCAGGACGTCACCGCCGTGGAGGAGCGCTACGACCAGCAGGACCCCGCGACGGTCGGCCGCGAGCTGGTCGAGGCGGCTGAGCGCATCGCCGAGGTGTTCGACTCCGTCGCCGGTGCCCAGTGGCAGCGCCGAGGCCGCCGCAGCGACGGCGCGGCGTTCACGGTCAACACGATCGCCCGCTACTACCTGCACGACGTCCAGCACCACCTGCACGACGTGCAGGGCTGAGCTCAGGTGTCGATGAGCTGGGGATTGAGGAACGAGAGCGTCCGCGCGTAGGCGAGCGCCGCGGAGGCGGGGCTGACCGCGTCGCGCAGGTTGCCGTTCGCGAAGTGACGCTGCGTGTCCGGGTAGGTGTGCGCCGTGACCGGCGTCCCCGACTCCTTCAGCCGCCCGACGAACGACTCCGGGTCGTCGCCCGCGGGCCACTCGTCGCTCTGCGCGTAGTGCAGGAGGGTGGGGCACGGGACCAGCACGTGCTCCTCCCCACCGATGGTGGCGTAGTACGCGACCACCGCGTCCACGAGCCCGGTGCCCGCGGCGAGCAGCCCGAGGCGGCCGCCGAAGCCGAAGCCGATGACGGCGCTGCGCGGCGCCCCGGCCGCGACTCCGGTGCCGACCGCCTCGGCGACGGCGGCGAGGGTGCGGTCCTGCGCGGCCATCGCGGCGAGGTCGCGCGCGTCCTCCGGGGCGAGCGTGGCCCAGCCGTCGTAGAGGTCGGGCACGAGCACGTGGTAGCCGTGCTTCGCCACGGCCTCGGCGAACGGCTCCAGCCACGGCAGGCGCCCGAACACGTCGTGCAGCACGACCACCACGGGCCGGCCGGGGTGCCCGTACTCGAGGGCGACGCCCGGCGACGGGATCTGGACGAGCTCTGTCACCCCTCCACCCTGCCCTCTGCGTCCCGCGATCCCGCGCGCTGCCGCGGATCCGCCCGGCGTGTCGCGTCGAAACGCCGCGCGGGCGCCTCACCGCTCCGCGCGACCGTGCGGCTCCAGCGGCAGGACCACCTGCTCGCGCAAGTGCTCGTAGACGACCGAGGTGCGCACGTCGGCGACCTCGCGGCGCTGCGTCAGCTCGTCGATGACGAAGGCGTAGAGGTCCTGGTTGTCGCGGACGGCGACGTGGATGATGAAGTCCTCCGAGCCGGAGGTGACGAACACGCCGACCGTCTCGTCGAGGCCGGCGACCCAGTCGCGGAAGGCCTCGATGATCTCGCGCGACGGCGGACGGATGCGGACCGCGATCAGCGCCTGCACGCCGCGCCCGAGGGCCGCGAAGTCGAGAGTGAGCGTCGCGCCGGTGATCACGCCGCGGCGCCGGAGGCTCCTCGTGCGGTCGAGGGCGGTGGTCGGCGAGACGTGCACGGCGGCTGCGAGGTCACGGTTCGTGATCCGTGCATCCGACTGCAGGACCTGCAGGATCCGGACGTCGAGTTCGTCGAGTGCCGCTCCTGGGCCGTTCTGCTGGTCGTTCATACGGAGATCCTGCCGAAGGGGAGCCCTCCTGCCTACTGTTCGTGACGTCACTGCGCACGAACCGAGGAGCATCATGACCATCCCCGCCCCCGACGCCGTCGGCTTCCACCCCGACGAGATCGACACCGCCGCGCCCACCCGCTCGGCCCGCCTCAAGTGGGTGGTCGTCGTCGACGAGTCCCTCCCCGCCGGCCGCGCCGTGAACGCCGCGATCTGCGTGGGCGCCGCGACGGCCGCGCACGTCGCGGGGCTGCTCGGACCGAGCCCCGCCGACGCGTCCGGATCGCTGCATCCCGGTCTGCCGTGGGCCGGCTGCACGGTCCTCGCCGCCGACGCGGCGACCCTGCTCGCGATCCGCGCGAAGGCCGAGGCGCACGACGGGACGTTCGTCGCCGACATGCCCGCGTCGGCGCAGGCCACCCGGGTGTACGACGAGTACCGGGAGGCGGTGGCGGCGAGCGGCTCCGACGAGCTGCAGTACCTCGCGGTCAGCCTGGTGGGGCCGAGGAACCGGATCGACAGGATCGTCGGGCGGCTGCCGCTGCTGGGCTGACGGACACCGCGGGGCTGCCGGACGCCGCTGCGCTGACGGACGCCGCTGCAGCGCCGGAGGAGGAGCCGCTCGCGTCGGGCCGGAGGAGGAGCCGCTCGCGTCGGGCCGGAGGACCGGCCGCAGACGAGGGGGGGGAGGAGAGCGAGTGACGGGAATCGAACCCGCGCCATCTGCTTGGGAAGCAGAAGTTCTACCATTGAACTACACTCGCGCGGCGCCGCTCGGGCGCACCAGGACATCGTAGCAAGGCCCGGAGCCGGCCCATGCCCCGGGTCGCGCCACGCCCTAGGATCGCAGCGTGCTCCTCTCCGACCGCGACATCTCGCTCGAACTCGCCTCCGGCCGCGTGGGGCTCGCCCCGCACGATCCGTCGATGCTGCAGCCGTCGTCCGTCGATGTGCGCCTCGACCGCTTCTTCCGGCTGTTCGACAACCACCGCTACCCGTACATCGATCCGGCCGAGGACCAGCCCGAGCTGACCCGCCTGGTCGAGACGCCGCAGGGCGAGCCGTTCATCCTCCACCCGGGAGAGTTCGTGCTCGGCTCGACCTACGAGGAGGTGTCGCTGCCGGACGACATCGCGGCGCGCCTCGAGGGCAAGAGCTCGCTCGGACGGCTCGGACTGCTGACCCACTCGACCGCCGGGTTCATCGATCCGGGCTTCACCGGCCACGTCACCCTCGAGCTCAGCAACGTCGCGACGCTCCCCATCACGCTCTGGCCGGGGATGAAGATCGGCCAGATGTGCTTCTTCCGCCTCAGCTCGCCCGCCGAGAAGCCCTACGGCTCGGCGGAGTACAGCTCGCGGTACCAGGGCCAGCGCGGTCCGACCGCGTCGCGGTCGGCGCTCAACTTCCACCGCACGGACGTCTACACCGACTGACTCCGGCGCAGGGATCAGGGCGCGGGGGTCAGCCCAGCAGGCGGGGGAGCTGCAGCACGAGCCAGGGGGAGAACGCCCAGGGGGTCGAGCGGACAGCGGCGAGCGTCGCCTCGGCGTCGACCCACTCGTAGTCCATGACCTCGTCGAGGCGCGGATCGAGGGCGTCGCGGCTCGACAGCGTCGCCGTATAGACGGGGCAGATCTCGTTCTCGACGACGCCGGACGCGTCGACCGCGCGGTAGCGGAAGTCCGGCAGGGCGACCTCCAGCGTGGCCAGCCGGGCGCCGAGCTCGCGCTCGGCCCGGCGGACGACGGCGTCCTCGATCCGCTCGCCCGGGGCGGGGTGCCCGCAGAAGGAGTTGGTCCAGACGCCCGGCCAGGTGCGCTTCTCGAGGGCGCGGCGGGTCACCAGGAGCGCGCCGTCCGGGGAGAAGACGTGGCAGGAGAACGCGAGGTGCAGGGGAGTGGCCGTGTCGTGCACGGTCGCCTTGTCGGCGACCCCCACGGCGTTCCCGGCCTCGTCGAGGAGGACCACCTGCTCGATCCGGTCCGTCTGCACAGTGGCGGCTGGCGAAGTCATACCCGCAAGTCAAGCACGCCGCAACACATCAGCCGGCTTATCGTCCTGGTTCTCCCCTTTGTTAGCCTTCCCACGTGGATACGCGCGACCCCGTGGTTCTGTCCCGGTTGAGGCAGGAGCACGTCGATGCCGTCCTGGACAGGTTCTTCTCGTTGGCGAGGTCCCGGGCGGTGCGTCTCGGACCCCGCTACCTGACCCTCTGGCAGACGCTGGAGGCCAACACCCGCGGCGGCAAGCGCTTCCGCCCGCTGATGGTGATCTCGGCGTACGAGGCCCACGGCGGCCAGGATCCGGAGGCCGCCGCCCATCTCGGCGCGGCGTTCGAGCTGCTGCACACCGCGCTGATCGTGCACGACGACGTGATCGACCGCGACTTCGTGCGCCGCGGCGGCCCGAACGTCTCGGGCAGCTACCGCGACGAGGCGACGACCGCGGGCCTCTCCATCCCGATCGCCGAGCACCGGGGCACCTCGGTGGCCGTGATCGCCGGGGACCTCGCCCTCACCGGCGCCCACCGCCTCGTCGAGGGCGTCGGCGCCTCCGACGGCGTGCGGGCCCGCCTGCTCACCCTGCTCGACGAGGCCGTCTTCGCCTCCGCCGCGGGTGAGCTGGCCGATGTGGACTTCTCTCTCATGCCGGGCATGCCCTCGGTCGACGAGGTGCTCGAGATGGAGCGCCTCAAGACGGCCGTCTACTCCTTCGAGGCGCCGCTGCAGGCCGGAGCGATCCTCGCCGGGGCCTCGGACGCCGCGGTGGACGCGCTCGGCGAGTTCGGCCGCTGGATCGGCATCGCCTACCAGATCGTCGACGACCTGCTCGGCGTCTTCGGCTCGGAGGGGCAGACCGGCAAGACCACGCTGGGCGACCTCCGCGAGGGCAAGCGCACCGTCCTCATCGCCCACGCGGCCGGCACGGACTGCTGGCCCGACATCGAGGCGCTGATCGGCGACGAGCACCTCGCGCCCGAGACCGCGGAGAAGGTGCGCGGCATCCTCGAGGAGTGCGGCGCCCGCAGCTACGCCGAGGGGCTCGCGAACCAGTTCGCCGATCGCGCCTGGGCGGCTCTGGAGACGCCCGCGGTGTCGGAGGCCTTCCGCAACGAGGTCCGCCCGCTCGTGGCCAGCGTGGTCGGGCGCACCCGATGAGCGCTGTCCGCCACGCGCGGATGCGCGCGACGATGCGCTCCGCCCGGCCGAGCCCCCGTACGGTGGCACGATGAGCCGCCAGAGCGAACTGTACGACCGCGTCGCGCACGAGTCGTCCGCGCAGGTGATCCGCCGCTACTCCACCTCCTTCGGGCTGGCCACGCGCCTGCTCGCCCCGGGCGTCCGCGAGCGGGTGGAGGACGTCTACGCCCTCGTGCGCGTCGCCGACGAGATCGTCGACGGCGTCGCCGAGGAGGCCCGTCTCGACCGGGCCGCGGTGGAGGAGTCCCTCGACGCCTTCGAGGCCGAGACCGAGCGCGCGCTCGCCTCCGGCTACAGCTCCAACCTCGTGATCCACGCCTTCGCGCGGACCGCGCGGGCGACCGGATTCGGCACCGAGCTCACCCGGCCGTTCTTCGCGTCGATGCGCGCCGACCTCCGCGAGACCGAGCACACCCCCGAGTCCTTCGAGGCCTACGTCTACGGCTCCGCCGAGGTCGTCGGGCTGATGTGCCTGCACGTGTTCCTCGCGGCGCCGGACGCGGGGCTCGTCTCCGAGGCCGCCCGCGCGCGGCTCGTGGCCGGAGCGCGCCGCCTGGGCGCCGCGTTCCAGAAGGTCAACTTCCTCCGCGATCTCGCCGCCGACGTCGACGGCCTCGGCCGCAGCTACTTCCCCGGAGTCGACCCGCGGGCGTTCTCCGAGCGCGACAAGGCCTCGCTGCTCGCCGACCTCGACGACGATCTCGCCGAAGCCGCCGCCATCGTGCCCGAGCTCCCGCGCTCCAGCCGGCGCGCGGTCCTGCTGGCCCACTCCCTCTTCGCCGCCCTGGCCGACCGGATCCGCGCGACGCCCGCCGAGGAGCTCCTCCGCGCCCGCGTCAGCGTGCCCACGGCCGCCAAGGCGGCGCTCGCGGCCAAGGCGGCCGTGTCGACGCTCGGCCCGCGCCTGGGCCCCGGCCCCGTCCGCGCGACCCGCTCGAGGACCGGCCCGCACCGCGCCGTCGTCATCGGCGGGGGGATCGGCGGACTCGCCTCCGCCGCGCTGCTCGCGCGCGACGGCTACGACGTGACCCTCCTGGAGGCGCGCGAGGCCGTCGGCGGCCGCGCCGGCTCGTGGGAGCACGAGGGCTTCCGCTTCGACACCGGTCCCTCCTGGTACCTGATGCCCGAGGTGTTCGACCACTTCTTCCGCCTCATGGGCACCAGCGCCGAGGAGCGCCTCGACCTCGTCACGCTCGACCCCGGCTACCGGGTCTACAGCGAGGGCGTCGACGAGCCGATCGACGTGCTCGCCGACCTCGAGTCGAACCTCGCGCTCTTCGAGAGCATCGAGCCCGGAGCGGGCGAGCGGATGCGCGCCTACCTCGACTCCGCGCGCGACACCTACGAGATGGCCAAGCGCCGCTTCCTCTACACGAGCTTCTCGTCCTTCCTCCCGCTGCTGCGCCGCGACGTGCTCAGCCGGACCGGGAGGCTCGGCCGCCTGCTGCTCACTCCGCTCGACACGTTCGCGGCGACGGCGGTCACCGACAACCGGCTGCGCCAGATCCTCGGCTACCCGGCCGTCTTCCTCGGCTCCTCGCCGTTCGCCGCGCCGAGCATGTACCACCTGATGAGCCACCTCGACCTCGCCGACGGCGTGCTCTATCCGATGGGCGGATTCACGAAGCTGATCGAGGCGGTCGCCGACGTCGCCGAGGAGGCCGGCGTCACCGTCCGCACGTCCTCGCCCGCGACGCGGATCCTCACCGCCCGCTCGCCCCGCGGCCGACGCCGCGGCGCCGAGGTCGTCGGAGTCGAGTTCACGGGCCCCGACGGCACGGAGCGGATCCCCGCCGACCTGGTCGTCAACGCCTCCGACCTCTTCACCACCGAGCAGTCGCTCCTCCCCGAGGAGCTGCGGACCTACCCGCCCGCCTACTGGGAGAAGCGCGAGCCCGGCCCGAGCGCCGTCCTCGTCCTCCTGGGCGTGCGCGGGGAGCTGCCCGAGCTCGAGCACCACACCCTGCTCTTCACGAAGGACTGGCGCGACAACTTCGACAAGATCTTCGGCGAGCACCCGACCGTCCCCGATCCCGCGTCGATCTACGTCTGCCGCCCGAGCGCGACCGACGCGAGCACGGCTCCGGAGGGGCACGAGAACCTGTTCGTGCTCGTGCCGATCCCCGCTGACACCTCGATCGGCCACGGCGGAGTCGACGGCGCGGGCGACGCGCGCGTCGAGGCCATCGCCGACCAGGCCATCGCGCAGATCGCGTCCTGGACCGGCGCGACCGACCTGGCCGAGCGGATCGTCGTCCGCCGCACCATCGGCCCGGCCGACTTCGAGAGCGACCTCGGCGCCTGGCGCGGCTCGATGCTCGGACCGGCCCACGTCCTCTCGCAGAGCGCCTTCTTCCGCGCCGGGAACGTCAGCCGGCACGTCGACGGCCTGCTCTTCGCCGGCAGCTCCACGATCCCCGGCATCGGCCTGCCGATGTGCATCATCAGCGCCGAGGTCATGCTCAAGCGCGTGCGCGGCGACGTGTCGACCGAGCCGCTGCCCGTGCGGGAGGCGCCGTCCGCTCCGGTCGCGCCCGTCGCCGTGGGGGAGTAGGCGTGGGGATCCTCTACCTGCTCGCGCTCCTCGTCTCGATCACCGGGATGATCGTGCTCGACCGCCGCTTCCGGCTGTTCTTCTGGGCGGACGCGCGACGCGCGGCGATCGTGCTGCCCGGGGGAGTCGCGTTCTTCCTGGTCTGGGACCTCGTGGGGATCGGCCTGGGCGTCTTCTTCCGCGGCGAGACCTCCTACATGACCGGCCTGCAGATCGCGCCGGAGCTCCCGGTCGAGGAGGTCCTCTTCCTCACCCTGCTCTGCTACCTGACGATGGACGTGCACGGCTTCCTCTCGCAGCGCGTCTCCCGGCGGGCGGAGGCGCGCGCGTGACCTACCTCCTCCTCAACGCCGTGTTCCTCGCGGTGGTGCTGGTGCTGCTGCTGCTCGCGCTGCGCCGACGCGTCCTGCGCCTGCCCGCCGTCCTCGGCACGCTCGCCGTGCTGCTGGTGATGACCGCCGTCTTCGACAACATCATGATCGGAGTGGGCCTGCTGGTCGCCTACGACGACGACCTGATCTCGGGGATCCGGATCGGCGTCGCTCCGATCGAGGACTTCGCCTACGCGATCGCCGCGGCCCTCGCCCTCCCGGCGCTCTGGGTGCTCCTGCCCTCGCGTCGTCGGAGCGAGCCGTGAACCGGCTGCGCGCGCTGTTCGTCTCGAGCCGCCCGCTGAGCTGGGTCAACACCGCCTACCCGTTCGCGGCGGCGTACCTGCTGACCACCCGCGAGATCGACCTCGCCTTCGTGCTCGGCACGATCTACTTCCTCATCCCCTACAACCTCGCGATGTACGGGATCAACGACGTCTTCGACTACGAGTCCGACCTGCGGAACCCCCGCAAGGGCGGCGTCGAGGGCGCCGTGCTCGACCGGAGCGAGCACCGCGCGACGCTGATCGCGGCGGTGGCCACGAACGTGCCGTTCCTGGTGGCGCTCGTGCTGCTCGGGTCACCGGTCTCGTGGCTGGTCCTCGCGATCAGCGTCTTCGCCGTGATCGCCTACAGTGCGCCGGGGCTCCGCTTCAAGGAGCGCCCGTTCGTCGACTCGCTGACCTCGGCGACCCACTTCGTCAGCCCGGCCGTCTACGGGATCGCCCTCGCGGGCACCGTGGTCACCGGACCTCTCGTGGCGCTGCTCGTGGCGTTCTTCCTCTGGGGGATCGCGAGCCACGCCTTCGGCGCGGTGCAGGACATCCTGGCCGACCGCGCGGGCGGCATCGGCTCGATCGCGACCGTGATCGGAGCGAAGGCGACCACGCGCTTCGCCATCGCCGCCTACGTCGCGAGCGGCCTGCTCCTGCTCCTGCTGCCCTGGCCGGGGACCCTCGCGGCGATCCTCGCGGTGCCGTACGCGGTGAGCATCTGGCCGTACCGGTCGCTCGAGGACGCCGAGGCGGAGCGGGCGAATGCGGGCTGGAAGCGCTTCCTCGCGCTGAACTTCCTGACCGGCTTCCTCGTCACGCTCCTGCTGATCGTGTTCTGGATCGCCACGGTCTGATCCGCGGCCGGCGGCGCGCGGGGAGGGGCCTCGCCCGCGTCTCCCGCGGGACGGGCCTCGTCAGTCCCGGCGGGCGGGCGGAGCGAGCCGCGGCTCCGGCACGACGGGGGCGGTGGCCGGCGGGCGGCGCACCGGCAGGAGCAGCACCAGCCCCACGGCGAGGACGAGGACGAGCCCGAGGATGCCCCAGTACTGCACGTTCGCCTCGCCGCTGCCCGAGACGGCCGCGGCGATCGAGACGGCGGCTGCGAAGGCGGCGGGCGCGAGGAACGAGGCCGCCCGCCCGGTGGTCGCGTAGAGGCCGAAGATCTCGCCCTCGCGTCCCTCCGGGATGAGGCGGGCGAGGTAGCTGCGGCTCGCCGACTGCGCCGGGCCGACGAACAGGCACAGCAGCAGGCCGAAGATCCAGAACACCGTGCTCCCCCCGTCGTGCAGGACGAAGACGGCGGTGCCGCAGACGACCAGGCCGATGAGCGAGGCGACGATCACGGCCTTGGGGCCGATGCGGTCGTCGAGCGCGCCGACCGAGATGGTCGCCACTCCGGCCACGACGTTCGCGGCGATGGCGAAGAGGATCACCTCGCCGGCGTCGAAGCCGAAGGTGCCCTGCGCCAGCACGCCGCCGAAGGTGAAGACCCCGGTGAGCCCGTCGCGGAACACCGCGCTGGCGATGAGGAAGGCCACGGTGCTGCGGCTCTCGCGCCAGAGGCCGGCGACCTGCGCGAAGAGCGCGCGGTAGGAGGCGATCACGCCGACGCGCTCCGCCCGGCTCGCGCGCGCCGGCGTCTCCGGCACCGCGACCAGCACCGGGAGGGCGAAGACGGCGAACCACACGCCGGCGACCAGGATCGAGACGCGCACGTCGAGGCCGTCGTCCCCCGTCACTCCGAAGAGCCCGACCTCGGGCGAGATGAAGCCGAAGTACACGATCAGCAGCAGGACGATCCCGCCGACGTAGCCCATGCCCCACCCGAAGCCGGAGACGCGGCCGATGGTCGCCCGGGTCGAGACCTGGAGGAGCATCGCGTTGTAGTTGACGCTCGCGAACTCGAAGAAGACCGTGCCGACCGCGAGCAGTCCGAGTCCCAGCCAGAGGAGGGCCGGGTCGGGGCGCACGAGGAACATCAGCAGGATGCAGAGGACGACGACGGCGGAGTGGATCCCGAGCCAGAGCCGGCGGCGCCCGCCGAGGTCGGCCCGGCGGCCGGTGATCGGCGCGATGACGGCGACGACCGCGCCGGCGGCGGCGAGGGACCAGCCGAGCGCGGCCGAGACTCCGCTCGAGGTGCCGAAGAGCCCGTCGGTGGTCAGGTAGACGGTGAAGACGAAGGTGGTCACCACCGCGTTGAAGGCCGATCCGCCCCAGTCCCACAGGCCCCAGGCGAGGACGGGCCAGCGGCCGGTGCGCGTCGTCATGGGCCCACCGTAGGGGGAGGAGGTGAACGGCCGGAAGCGGCGGGACCCGTGAGTCCGAGAGTTGAGCCGATGCGACTCAACTTCTCGCCTCCGGACTTGACGCGAGACGACGGATGCGTAAACTTGAGCGTGCGGGGCTCAACTCCCGCAGAGGATTCCGCACCACCCGTCAACTGACCGGCAGCCGCCCGCGCGACGCCGATCGCGAAGGAGAACAACGCATATGTCCCGTGCCGTAGGCATCGACCTGGGAACCACCAACTCTGTCGTGGCCGTCCTCGAGGGAGGCGAGCCCACCGTCATCGCCAACGCCGAGGGCTTCCGCACCACGCCGTCCGTCGTGGCGTTCACCAAGGACGGGGAGGTGCTCGTCGGCGAGACCGCGAAGCGCCAGGCCGTCACCAACGTCGACCGCACCATCGCGTCGGTCAAGCGCCACATGGGCACCGACTGGACCTTCGGCGTCGAGGACAAGAAGTACACCCCGCAGGAGATCTCGGCCCGCATCCTGGGCAAGCTCAAGCGCGACGCGGAGCAGTACCTGGGCGACAAGGTGACCGACGCGGTCATCACCGTCCCGGCCTACTTCAACGACGCCGAGCGCCAGGCGACCAAGGACGCCGGCGAGATCGCCGGACTCAACGTCCTGCGCATCATCAACGAGCCCACCGCGGCCGCGCTGGCCTACGGCCTCGACAAGGGCAAGGAGGACGAGCTCATCCTCGTCTTCGACCTCGGCGGCGGAACGTTCGACGTCTCCCTCCTCGAGGTGGGCAAGGACGACGACTTCTCGACCATCCAGGTCCGCGCGACCTCGGGCGACAACCGCCTCGGCGGCGACGACTGGGACCAGCGCGTCGTCGACCACCTGGTCAAGCGCTTCAAGGACTCGACCGGCGTCGACGTCTCGAAGGACAAGATCGCTCGCCAGCGCCTCAAGGAGGCCGCGGAGCAGGCGAAGAAGGAGCTCTCCTCGAGCACCTCGACCAGCATCCAGCTGCCCTACCTCTCGCTCACCGAGAACGGTCCGGCGAACCTCGACGAGACGCTCACCCGCGCCAAGTTCGAGGAGCTCACCAGCGACCTGATCGAGCGCACCCGCAAGCCCTTCACCGACGTCATCGCCGAGGCGGGCGTCAAGGTCGAGGACATCGCTCACGTGGTCCTCGTCGGCGGCTCGACCCGCATGCCGGCCGTGGCCGAGCTCGTCAAGAAGCTCACCGGCGGCAAGGAGCCCAACAAGGGCGTCAACCCGGACGAGGTCGTCGCCGTCGGCGCCGCGCTGCAGGCCGGCGTCCTCAAGGGCGAGCGCAAGGACGTCCTCCTGATCGACGTGACCCCGCTCTCGCTGGGCATCGAGACCAAGGGCGGGATCATGACGAAGCTCATCGAGCGCAACACCGCGATCCCGACCAAGAGGTCCGAGACCTTCACCACGGCCGACGACAACCAGCCGTCCGTCGCGATCCAGGTCTTCCAGGGCGAGCGCGAGTTCACCCGCGACAACAAGAACCTGGGCACGTTCGAGCTGACCGGCATCGCGCCGGCCCCGCGCGGCATCCCGCAGGTCGAGGTCACCTTCGACATCGACGCCAACGGCATCGTCCACGTGTCCGCGAAGGACAAGGGCACCGGCAAGGAGCAGTCGATGACGATCACGGGCGGCTCGTCGCTGCCCAAGGACGACATCGACCGCATGGTCCGCGAGGCCGAGGAGCACGCCGCCGAGGACAAGGCCCGCCGCGAGGCCGCCGAGATCCGCAACAACGCCGAGACCCTGGCGTACTCGATCGACAAGCTGATCAAGGACAACGAGGACAAGCTGCCCGAGGACGTCAAGTCCGAGGTGCAGGGAGACGTCGACGCGCTGAAGACCGCGCTCGCCGGCGACGACGACGCGGCCGTCAAGACCGCGTTCGACGCCCTCAACGCCTCGCAGACCAAGATCGGCCAGGCGATCTACTCCCAGGACCAGGCCGCGCAGAGCGCCCCCGCGGACGCTCCGGCCGACGGTGACAAGAAGGACGACGAGGACATCGTCGACGCCGAGGTCATCGACGAGGACGAGCCGAAGGACACGAAGTAGCCATGGCAGCCGAGAACGAGCCCCAGGACTTCCCCGAGGAGCAGCCGGCCACCGGCGGCGAGGCGGGAGCCGAGGCGGCCCAGGACGCCCAGGACCAGGAGGGCCTCATCGAGGCCGAGGGGCCCGACGTCGAGACCAGCCTCTCGGACGCCGACCTCTCGTTCCTCTCGGGACAGTCCAGCGCCGAGACGCTCGCGGCCGAGCACCTCGCCGACCTCCAGCGGGTGACCGCGGAGTACGCGAACTACCGCAAGCGCACCGAGGCCAACCGCCAGGTCGACAAGGAGCGGGCGATCGGCGACGCGGTGAAGGTCATCCTCCCCGTGCTCGACGACCTCGACCGCGCCGAGAAGCACGGCGACCTCGCCGAGGGCGGGCCCTTCACGGCCATCGCGCAGAAGCTGCGCGGCGGAGTGGAGAAGCTCGGCCTGGTGAAGACCGGCGCCGTGGGCGACCTGTTCGACCCGAACATCCACGAGGCGATCTTCCAGCAGCCCACCCCCGGCGCCGAGACCTCCACGGTCGCGGACGTCGTCGAGGCGGGCTACTACCTCGGAGGCTCGCTGCTGCGGGCCGCCAAGGTGGTCGTGGCAGTCCCCGCCGACTGACCCCGCCACCGGCACCACCACCGCGGAGGACCCCGCCCCGCTCGGCAGCACGCTGCCGGACCGGGGCGGGGTCCCTCGCCGCATTCGACACAGGAAGAGGCACATGGCCAGCCAGGATTGGTTCGACAAGGACTTCTACAAGGTCCTCGGCGTGTCCAAGGACGTCTCCGCCGCGGACCTGAAGAAGACCTACCGCAAGCTCGCCCGCCAGTTCCACCCCGACTCCAACCCGGGGGACGCGAAGGCCGAGGCGCGCTTCAAGGAGATCAGCGAGGCGTACACCGTGCTCTCGGACGCCGAGCAGCGCAAGGAGTACGACCAGATCCGCGCCATGGGGGGCGGAGCGCGCTTCACCGCGGGCGGCCAGCCCGGAGGGTTCGACGACGTCTTCGGCGGCATGTTCGGCCAGGGCGGGCGCACCTCCTACAGCACCCAGCAGGGCCCGCCGCCCGGCTTCGAGGACATCCTCGGCGGCATGTTCGGCGGCGGAGGCAGCCGCTTCGGCCAGCCCAGCGGCGGCTACCGCGGCTTCGGCGGCCCGCAGAAGGGCGCCGACGTCACCGCCAGCACCACCATCGACTTCCGCACCGCGACCCGGGGCGACACCGTCCAGCTGCAGACCGGCGACGGGCGCACCCTCTCGGTGCGCATCCCCGCCGGCGTGGCCGACGACCAGAAGATCCGCGTCCGCGGCAAGGGCCGCCCCAGCCCGGACGGCGGCGATCCCGGCGACCTGGTGCTCACCGTCTCGGTCCGCAAGCATCCGGTGTTCGAGCGCGACGGGCTGAACCTGCGCGTGTCGGTCCCCGTGACCTTCGTCGAGGCGGTCTTCGGCGCGACGATCGAGGTGCCGACCCTCGGCGGCGAGCCCGTCAAGCTCCGGGTCGCCGCAGGCACCCCGAGCGGCCGCGTCCTGCGCGTCAAGGGCCGCGGCGTCACGACTCCCAAGGGCACGGGCGACCTGCTCGCCGTCCTGCAGGTCGCCGTCCCGAGCCACCTGTCCGCCGCCGCCCGTGAGGCCCTCGAGGCCTACGCCGCCGCCGAGCCGGACGAGGACCCGCGCGAGGACATCCTGGAGAAGGCCCGCTACTAGCACCGGATCGGCGCGACCGGTCGGAGGAGGAGACATGGACGAGAACACGCCCGTCTTCGCGATCGCCGTCGCCGCCGAGCTGGCGGGGATGCACCCGCAGACCCTGCGGCAGTACGACCGGCTCGGGCTCGTGAGCCCGACCCGCACCGCGGGCAAGTCGCGCCGCTACTCGATGCGCGACGTGGTGCAGCTGCGCGAGGTCGCCCGGCTCTCCTCCGAGGGCGTCTCGCTCGAGGGCATCGCGCGCATCCTGCAGCTCGAGAATCAGGTGCAGTCGCTCTCGCAGCGGGTGCGCGAGCTGGAGTCGGCCCTCGCCGACGAGCTCCTCAACCGGCCGGGCCGCCGCGTGTTCGCCGCCGGACTCGAGGGGGACGTGGTCACTCTGCGCCACGGCACGCGCGCGCAGCGCCGGACCGAGCTGGTCGTCTGGCGCCCCGCGCCACGATCAGGGGCCGCCGACGACGCCACACCCTGAACGAGGGGTAGCCTGACCGGGCGCCGCCCCGTCATCGCGGCGCCCGTCCCTCCGCTCGGGGCGGAGAGCAGGAGGACCGCCGTGGACCACGACAGCAGCACCCCGCGCGACGAGCGCGACGCCCGCCGGGAGCAGGCCGCCCAGGAGCAGGCGTCGGACGCCTCGCGACAGGAGCAGGCCCCGGACGCCACGCGCGCGTCCCGCAGGACGCCCGTCGTCCCCGACAACGGGTTCTCCCGCGAGTCCTACGCGATCCACGCCACCCGCAGCGACCTCCCCCTCTTCTCGGATGCGCTGAACGCCGGCCGCGACGACTCCGGCTGGCTGTCGTCGCTCTCGAGCACCCTCGCCGGTCCCACCGGGCCGGTCGGCTCCCCGGACTCGGCCGCCGAGACGGCGCAGGCCGCGCTCGACCGCCGCACTCGCCGTCGGAGCGACGAGTCCGACTCCTGAGCCGCGGCTCCGGCTAGTCGCGCAGGCGCGTCGCGGCCATCCGGGCGTCGACCAGGCGGCCGCCGCTGAGGCGGGCGAGGATCACGGAGCCGAACGGCAGCGCGAGCACGAGGGGCAGGCCCTCGACCCGCTCCTCGTCCGTGTAGCCGAGGAGGACGTACATCCCGACCACGGCGATCGCGGCGATCGTCGCGACCCGCGCCGGGATCTGGTCCATCGTGCCGCCTCCGCCGTCGATCGGCTCGGCGAGCGTGACGCACATGAGGAAGATCGACGCGTAGACGGCCAGGTGCACGTGGGAGCGGCTCCACGGGCGCGCGAGCGCGGCGATCGGCAGGATCCAGAGGGCGTACCAGGGGTGGATGGCGGTCGACGCCGTCACGAACGCGAGCAGCGCACCGGACAGGCGGGCGAGCGGATCGATGGAGCGCCGCGACAGCATGAGGCGCGCAGCGATCAGGCCGGCGAGCCCGAGCGCGAGGATCTTGACCACGGCGATCGCCGCGGCGGGGTCGTGACCGGTGAACTCGACGGCGCGGGAGACCGAAACCGTGACGAACGACATCGGCGCGTACCAGTGCAGGATCGAGCCGGGCACGACCATCGCCGCGACCCAGCCGACCCCGACGCCCGCGAGCAGCCCGACGGCGACCACGAGGCCGAGCGCTCCGGCGCCCGTCCAGAGCCAGCCGCGGGTGCGCTCGCGCCACGTCGCGTCGTGGCGCAGCCACAGGAGCGCGAGCACGGGGAGCGCGATCACGGCGATCGGCTTGATCGCGATCGCTCCGGCCATCAGCACGACGGCGGCGATGCGCCGGTCGGTCTGGGCGTAGTAGAGCGACGCGAGGATGAGCGCCAGCATCACGGAGTCGTTGTGGCCGGCGACGACGAAGAGCACGAGGGTCAGCGGGTTGGCGACGATCGTCCAGGCGGTGAGCGGGACCGAGAGGCCGCGCAGGCGCGCCAGGCGGAGCGCGTAGACGGCCATGACGGCCACGCCCGCGACCGACACGGCGCGGAGCATCGCGATCGAGAGCTCCGGTGCGCCGTAGCCCGCGAACTGCACGGCGGTGCGCTCGATCAGGAGGTAGAGGGGCCCGTAGGGCGTGGGCGTGTCGGCCCAGAGCGGGTCGACGCCGAGGTCGAACCAGCCCGGGAGCGTCGCGACGCCGTGGGTGTAGGGGTCGATGCCCTGGGTCATCAGGCGACCCTGCGCCACGTAGGAGAACATGTCGTGGCTGAACAGCGGCACCGTCACGAGGAGCGGAGCGGTCCAGGCGAGGGCCGCCACCACGATGGTGCGGACGGAGCCGGGGCCCGCCGCGAGCGCGACCGTGCGCAGGCGGAGCCACGCGATCAGCAGCAGCATCCCGCCGCCCACGACGAGGGCGCCGCTGGACTCGGTGAGCCAGCCCGTGGCGCGGATCGAGGCGACGAGAGGCCAGTCGCGGATGGGCGAGCCGGCGGGCAGGTAGCCCACGCCGAGCGAGCCGAGGAGGATCGCGATCGAGCCCAGCAGGCCCGTCGCCAGCGGTGCGGCCTCCATGAAGCGGAGCCGCGGTCGGCGCTGCCGTCCCGTTGCCCGGGCCGTGTCCGGCCGCTCGATCGTCCCCCGTGAAGCCATCGGAGCCACGCTAAAGGATGGGACTCCGAAGTGCATGGACGGCCGGTGAACGGTTGATCAGTCGGCGCTCAGGTTGTACAAGCACCCGCACGCGCACCGATCAGGGCAGGCGCGGCACCGGGGCCGGCTCCGCGAAGCGCAGCTGGTTGCCGAACGGATCGATCACGTCGAGCGCGAAGCCGAACGGCGTGCGGGTGATCCGCGGGTTGAGGTAGGGGTACGCCTTCGCGTCGAGCTCGGCGTGCAGCTCGCGGACACCTCGGAGGGCGACGTGCACCGCGGCGCCGGGACTGCCGTCGCGGTGGTGCTCGCTGAGGTGCAGGCGGAGCCCCGAGCGCGACACCTGCAGGTAGAGGGGGTCGTCGAGCGCGGCGCGGTGCTCCCAGTCCACCTCGAAGCCGAGGTAGTCGACGTAGAACTCGCCCGCCTTGGCGACCGAGAAGATCCGCAGGATCGGCACGGCCGCCTCCAGTCGCACCGGCTCGAGCCGGTCCGGCTCCTCCGCGCTCGACCGGTCCCGTGCACGCCGTCTCGTCTCCACGCCACGAGGCTAGCCGCCCCGCGGCCGGCCCGGTGCCGGAGGGTCAGTCGACGAGATCGAGACCGCGCAGCAGCCGGAGGGTCTCGACCCCGGCGGGCGGGCAGCGGCCCGCATCGGAGCCGTCGACCCAGTGCAGCGAGTCGATCTCGCCGCTCGGGCGCGCCTCCCGGTCGAGCTCGGCGGCGAAGACGCTCATGTGGACCTCCCGCCCCTCCGGCTCGCCGTGCGCCTGGGTCCGGACGGTGAACAGGGGCACGAGGCCGAGCGCGACGGCGCCGAGCTCCTCGCGGGCCTCGCGGGCCGCCGCCTCGATCCCGCTCTCGCCCTCGTCGACCTTGCCGCCGGGGAGGTAGAGGACGTCGCGGCCCCGCGCCGTGACCATCAGGACCTGCCGGTCGCGGAGGACGGCGACGGCGGACACGACGATCGGCGGGAGGGTGCTCATCCGCTCATCATGCCCGCCGCGGGCGGACCGTCGCGGCGCCCCCGCGGCTACCATGGGGGCACACCAGAACGACGCGCGCAGCCGGCGCGCGCCGGGGCCCCGTGCGCCCGAACAGCTGAGGAGCAACCCGTGGCAGAACCCACCACCCTCGACAAAGTCATCACCCTCGCGCAGCACAGGGGATTCGTCTTCCCCTCGGGTGAGATCTACGGGGGCACCCGCTCCGCGTGGGACTACGGGCCGCTCGGCGTGGAGTTCAAGGAGAACATCAAGCGCCAGTGGTGGAAGACCTTCGTGCAGGGCCGGGGCGACGTCGTCGGCCTGGACTCCGCGGTCATCCTGCCCACGGCGATCTGGCACGCCTCGGGACACGTCGGCGTCTTCTCGGACCCGCTGACCGAGTCGCTGATCACCCACAAGCGCTACCGCGCCGACCACCTCTTCGAGAAGTACGAGGAGGTCAACGGCCACCCGCCCGTGAACGGCCTCGCCGACATCCCGGACCCGGAGCACCCCGACAAGGTCGGCCAGTGGACCGAGATCAAGCAGTTCTCGGGCCTGATGAAGACCTACCTCGGCGTCGTCGACGACGAGTCGGGGCTGCACTACCTGCGTCCCGAGACCGCCCAGGGCATCTTCACCAACTTCGCGAACGTGCTGCAGAGCGCCCGTCGCAAGCCGCCCTTCGGCATCGGCCAGATCGGCAAGGCGTTCCGCAACGAGATCACCCCCGGCAACTTCATCTTCCGCACCCGCGAGTTCGAGCAGATGGAGCTCGAGTTCTTCGTCGAGCCCGGCACGGACGAGGAGTGGCAGGAGACCTGGATGCAGCTCGCCTGGGACTGGTTCGTCGGGCTCGGGATGAACCCCGAGAACATCCGGCAGTACGAGCACCCGAAGGACAAGCTCTCCCACTACTCGAAGCGCACCGTCGACATCGAGTACCGCTTCAGCTTCGCCTCGGGCGAGTGGGGCGAGCTGATGGGAGTCGCGAACCGCACCGACTACGACCTCAAGACGCACATCGAGCACTCGGGCAAGGACCTCTCGTTCTTCGACCAGAACAAGAACGAGCGCTACGTGCCGTTCGTGATCGAGCCGTCGTTCGGTCTCACCCGCGCGCTCATGGCGTTCCTCGTCGACGCCTACGAGGAGCAGGAGCTGCCGCCGAACGCCAAGGGCAAGGTCGAGACGCGGACCGTGCTGCACCTCGACCCGCGCCTGGCGCCGGTGAAGGTGGCCGTGCTGCCGCTCTCGCGCAACGAGGCACTCTCGCCGCTCGCGCGCCGCGTCGCCGACCAGCTGCGCCAGCTCTGGAACGTCGACTTCGACGACTCCGGAGCGATCGGCCGCCGCTACCGCCGCCAGGACGAGATCGGCACCCCGTACTGCGTGACCGTCGACTTCGACTCGCTCGAGGACGACGCCGTGACCGTCCGCGACCGCGACACGATGAAGCAGGAGCGCATCCCGCTCGAGCAGCTCGAGTCGTACCTCTTCACCGGGCTCCGCGGGGCCTGACGCTCCTCCGGGACGCCGCCGACCGGACGGGCCGGCGGCGTCCCGCCGAACGCGGTCCAGCCGGCCCTGCGGTCAGCGCTCGCGGGCGAGCAGGGCGAAGACGAGGGTCGAGGTCCACTCGCCCTTGCAGAACTCGTCCTCCCGGTGGTGCGCCTCGAGGCGCATCCCGAGGCGCTCGCAGAGGCGGGCGGACGCGGTGTTCCGAGCGTCGAGCTGCGCGATCACGCGGTGCGCGCCGAGGGTGTCGAACGCGAGGTCGAGCAGCGCTCGGGCGGCCTCGGTCGCGTAGCCGCGCCCCTGCGCCTCCGGGTGCAGCACCCAGCCGATCTCGACCGCCACCTGCTCGACGGACGTCGCGATGAGCGTGAGGTCGCCGATCATCCGCCCGGCGAGGACGCCCTCCCGGGGGACGATCGCCAGCACGGCCACGTCGCCGTCGGCGGCGAGCCGTGTCGAGGGGAGGCGGCGCTGCAGGTGCGCCCGCGACTCCTCGGGGGTGCGGACCGGCCAGCGGAGGAACCGGACGGCGTCGGCGTCGCCCTGGTAGCGCGCGTGGTCCTCGGCGTCCTCCGGTCCGAGGGGACGCAGGAGCAGGCGCTCGGTGAGCAGCGGCGCGGAGCGCAGCGGCTCCGCGTCGAAGGGGAGCCGGAGGCTCACGCGGTGGCGGCGTCCGCGTCGGGGCGGGCGGCGGCGGCGGGCTCGGCCGGGACCTCGATGCCGAAGAGCGCCTCGAGCCCGGTGAGGTAGGCCCCCTGGGCTCCGGCGCGCGCGTAGTCGCGGGCGCGGACGCTCGGAGTGTGCAGCAGCACGCCGGCGAGGTGGCGGAGCGCCTGCTCGGTGCGGCCGTCCTCGTCGCCGCGCGAGCGGGCCCGCTCGATCTCGGCGTCGAGCGCGTCGAACACGTGGGCGCGCAGGGCGACGACGGCCGGAGTGAGGCTCTTCTCGTCGGCGACGTCCGAGAACTTCCGGGCCGCCTTGTCGACGAGCGCGCGCGCCTGCTGCGACGCGTCGAGCACGTCGAGAGGCGCGTGCAGGCTGATCGTCTCGAGGTCGAGGAGCTCGACGCCGGCGACCGAGGTGACGTCGGAGGCGACGTTGCGCGGCAGGCCCAGGTCGATCACGAGCTGGCGCTCGCGGGAGAAGCCCTGGAGGCGCCCGGCGGCGAGCAGGGCGGCGTCGAGCACCGGCTCCTGGGTCGTGGTGCAGGTGATGACGATGTCGGCCGAGACCGCCTCGAGCGCGAGATCGGCGGCGGCGATGGGCCGGAGCGAGCGGCGGGCGGCGAAGCCCTCGGCGCGGCCGGAGGGGGAGTGCACGGCGATGTCCACCACTCCGCGGTCGCGCAGGGCCGCGACGGTCGCCCGCGCGTAGCTGCCGGTGCCGACGAGGAGGACGCGGGCGGCCCGCCAGTCGGTGACGCGGCTTGCGGCCAGGTCGAGCGCGAGGCGCACGATCGAGCGGCCGGCGCTGCCGAGGCCGGTGCGGTTCTTGATGCCGCGCGAGGTCTGCGAGGCGCGCTGGAACAGCCGCTCGAGCTCGGAGGAGGTGGTGCCGAGGCGGCGCGCCTCCTCGAGGGACCGGCGGACCTGGCCCGCGATCTCGCCCTCGCCGACCACGACGGACTCGAGCCCGCTGGAGACGGCGAAGAGGTGCTCGGCCACCCGGTCGCCCGAGACGACGTCGACGCTCCCGCGCAGCTCGTCCTGCTCGACGCCGGTCGCGGCGCTGACGGCGGCGGTGGCGGCCTCGACGGCGACGGCCTGCGCGGCGGTCAGCGGCTCCTCGATGTCGAGGTAGGCCTCGAAGCGGTTGCAGGTCGCGACGACGACGGCTCCGGAGACGAAGTCGATCCCCTCGGAGAGGGCCGCGGTCACGGCGGAGGAGTCGACGGAGAGCTTCTCGAGGAGATCGAAGCTGGCGTTCTTGTGCGACGCCGTCAGACACAGAAGCACCACGTCAGTCTACCCGCGCTCTGCGGGGCGGGGTCCCCGGACTGGGGAGGAATGCACGGATGCGCCTGGAATAATGCCGCGGTGACCTCCCCCACCGACGGCCTGCTCGATCCGCTGCACCCCCTCTCCGCCGGCCGCACGGCCGACTCGCTGCTCCTGCGCGCCTACCGCTCCGAGCGGGGCGAGAGGACGCCCGTCTGGTTCATGCGCCAGGCCGGCCGCAGCCTCCCGGAGTACCGGGCCCTGCGCACCGACACGAAGATGCTCGACGCCTGCCTCGACCCGGCGCTGGCGAGCGAGATCACCCTGCAGCCGGTGCGGCGCCACGGAGTGGACGCGGCCATCTTCTTCAGCGACATCGTGATCCCGCTGCGGCTCGCGGGCGTCGGCGTCGACATCGTCCCCGGGCGCGGTCCGGTGCTCGAGAAGCCGGTGCGCACGGCCGCCGACGTCGCCGGGCTCGCCTCGATCGACCCGTCCGTCCTCGACGAGACGCTCGAGCCCATCCGCGAGGGCGTGCGCCGCACCGTCGCGGGCCTCGGCGACACACCGCTCATCGGCTTCGCCGGCGCTCCCTTCACCCTGGCCGCCTACCTGGTGGAGGGCGGCCCGTCCAAGGACCACCTGCGCGCGCGGACGATGATGCACGCCGACCCCGCCGCCTGGGCCCAGCTGATGGAGTGGACCGCCGAGGTCACCGGCCGCTTCCTCCGCGCGCAGGTGCTCGCCGGGGCCAGCGCCGCGCAGCTCTTCGACTCCTGGGCCGGGGCGCTCTCGCTCTCGGACTACACGACCCACGTCGCTCCCGCCTCCGCGCGCGCCCTCGTCCACGTGCGCGACCTGGCGTTCGACCACGGGGAGACGCGCCGCAACGTCCCGATCGTGCACTTCGGCGTCGGCACCGGCGAGCTGCTCGGAGCGATGCACGGCATCGGCGCCGACGTGGTGGGCGTCGACTATCGGATCCCGCTCGACGAGGCCAACCACCGCCTCGGCGGCTTCGTGCCGGTGCAGGGCAACGTCGACCCGGCGCTGCTGACCGCGCCGTGGGAGGTCCTCGAGGCCCACGTCGACGACGTGCTCCGCCGGGGCCTGAGCGCCCCCGCGCACGTGCTCAACCTCGGCCACGGCGTGCCGCCCGAGACCGACCCCGACGTGCTCACGCGCCTCGTCGCGTTCGTGCACGCCTGGCGGCCGTGAGCGAGGAGCGCCCCCGCGACGCGGCGTCGTACGACGTCGCGGTCGTCGGCGGCGGAGTGGCGGGGCTCGCCGCCGCCGCGGAATGCCTGCGCATCGGCCTGCGCGTCGTGGTGCTCGAGGCGGGGGAGCGGGTCGGGGGCTCGGTCTCCCCGCTCGCGCTGGCCGGCGCCTTGCTCGACGCGGGCGCCGAGAGCTTCGCCACGCGGGGCGGCCACGTCGAGCGGGCGCTCGCCGCGCTGACCCTCGACGGCGTCCCGCTCGCCGAGTCGATCGTCGAGCCGCGGACGCACGGCTCGTGGCTGCACCTCTCGGGCGGCCGCTCCGTGCCGTCGCCCCGGGCCGGCATCCTCGGCATCCCCGGCACGCCGCTCGCCCCCGACGTCGTGCGGGCGATCGGCCGCCGCGGCGCCTGGCGCGCCTGGCTCGACACCCTGATGCCGGTGCTGCGCATCGGCCGCGCCCACTCCCTCGCCGAGCTGGTGCGCACCCGGATGGGCGAGCGCGTGCTCGAGGACCTGGTCGCGCCGGTCGTCTCCGGCGTCTACTCGAGCCGGCCGGACGACATCGACGTCGACCTCGCCGCACCCGGACTGAACGGCGCGCTCACCCGCGCGGGCTCCCTCGCCCGGGCAGTGGCCGCCCTCCGCGCGAACCTCCCGGCCGGAGTCGCGGTCCGCGGGATCGAGGGCGGGATGCACCGCCTGGTCGCCGCGCTGGTCCAGCGGATCGACTACCTCTCCGGCGAGATCCGCACCGGCGCCTCCGTGCAGCGGCTCGAGGGCTCCGACGGGGACTTCGTCCTGACCCTCGCCGACGGCACTCTGAGCGCCCGAGCGGTGATCGTCTCGACGCCGGAGCGCGACGCCCGGGCGCTGCTGGCCGGCCTCGCCCCCGCCGTCGCGGAGCGCGCCGACGAGGCGCCCCACGACTCCGTCGAGCTGGTGACCCTCGTCCTCGACGACGCCCGCCTGGACGCAGCCCCCCGCGGCTCCGGTGTGCTCGTGGCGCCCACCGCCACCGACGTCACGGCCAAGGCGATCACGCACGCGACCGCGAAGTGGGACTGGCTGGCCGCCTCCCTCCCTCCCGGGCGCCACGTGCTTCGCCTCTCCTACGGGCGCCCGGGCGAGCGCCCGCCGCTCGAGGGGCGCACCGATGCCGAGGCGGCGGCGATCGCCCTGCTCGACGCCTCGACGCTGCTCGGACTCGCCCTCGATCCGGCGTCGCTCGTCGACTCCGCCCGGGTGAGCTGGGCCAACGTCCGGCCCGCCGCGGCGCTGGGCCGCCGCGCGCACCTGGAGGCGTTCCGCGAGGCGCTCCTCCCGATCGAGGGAGTCGCCGTGACCGGCACCTGGATCGCGGGCACGGGCCTCGCCTCGGTGCTCCCGCACGCCGCCGAGACGGCCGCCCTTATCCGGCGCCGACTGGTGCGTCAAGGAGTCGGGCTGCCGAGCGACGCCCGCGACGCCGACGGCTACTCTTAGGCCCAGGCATCCGCGCGAGCGCGCGGCGTGCCCCGGCACGAGTGGTCACCGACCGCGTGGACGATCGCGAGAGCGACCCAGGACGAGGAGTAGGCGTGAAGGGCAAGATTCTTTTCGTGGCAGGAGCCGCAGCCGGGTACGTGCTGGGAGCACGCGCCGGCCGCAAGCGGTACGAGCAGATCGCCTCGGCGGCAGGCCGCTTCTGGCGGACCCAGCCGGTGCAGGACGTCGCGGGCGCCGTCGGCGGTGCCGCGAAGACCCAGCTGAGCAGCGTCTCGGACAAGGCGTACGAGGTCGTGCGCTCGGTGGTCGTCAAGGCCGTGTCCGGCGGCAGGAAGGCCCAGGGAGCGAGCGACGCGGAGGCGTCGGCCGCCGCCCGCAAGGCGGCCTCGAAGGTCGACGAGGCCGCGGCGTCGGCCGGCTCCGGCGGGTCGACGACGTCCACCTCCACCAGCAGGGCCTAGTGCTCATCCCCCCGGCCGTGCCAGGCGCGCGCCGGCCGGCACGTCCCACCCTCGAGGAGCTCCCGTGGTGAACGAACGCAATCCCAAGAACGCCCGATCACTGGGAGAGCTGGTCAGCGACCTGCCCGGCCTCGTGATCGAGCTCGTCAAGGCCGAGGTCGCCTCGCTGAAGAACGAGCTGGCGGGCAAGGCGAAGAGCGCGGGTCTGGCCGTCGGCCTGTTCGCGGTCGCGGCCTTCCTCCTCCTGACCGCGTGGGCGACGCTGGTCGCCTTCGCGATCATCGGCATCGCCTCCTGGCTTCCGGCCTGGCTGTCGGCGCTGATCGTGACGGTCTTCTTCCTCCTGGTGGCCGTGATCCTCGCCCTCGTCGGCGTGCGCACCATCAAGAAGGCCGTGCCGCCGGTGCCGCAGGACTCGATCAACAGCATCAAGAAGGACGTCCAGGCGTTCAAGGGAGTGGGCAGCTATGACAACTGAGCGATCCGTCAGCAGCACCACGCCCCGCTTCGTCGACCCGGCGGAGCTGAAGCCCGGCCAGCTGAAGGCCGACATCGAGCGCGCTCGCTCCGAGCTGGCCGCGACCCTCGACGCGATCGAGTACAAGGTCAACGTGCCGCGCAAGGTGCGCACGGCCCAGCGGACGATCGAGCGCAAGCTCCAGGTGGTGCGCCGCCAGAACCCCTCCGCGCTGATCGCCGGAGCGGTCGGCGCCGCCGCCGCCGTGGGCCTCGTCGTCTGGGGCGTCGCGAAGCAGATCATCGAGGACTGAGCGCCGGAGGGCCCGGGGTGCTAGCGTCCCGGGCCCTCCGGCGCCAGAGCCCCCGCCGCTTTTGTGCATCGGCACGAGCGGAGGGATGATGGATCAATGACCGATCAGACCGCCGGCACGGCGGGTCCCGTTCAGTCCGCCCCCGACACGAGCGCCGCCGCTCCGGCGCCGCAGCCCCCTGCCGATCAGGATCACTCCGATCAGGCCCTGGGATACACGCTCTGGGCGGTTCTCCGCAGGGATCCCGCACGTCCGTTCACCCTCTCCAGCGACGCCGTGGATCCCGCGGTGAAGCAGTACGAGCACCTCGTCGCCCAGCTCGAGGGCGAGGGCGTGACCGTCCGCGGCACCTACGACGTCTCGGCCCTGCGCGCCGACGCCGACATCATGCTGTGGCTCACGGGCCCGGCGCCCGAGGAGCTGCAGCGGGCCTACCGCGAGCTGCGGCGCACGGAGCTGCTGGTCGGCCTCCTGCCGACGTGGAACGCGATGGGCGTGCACCGCGACGCCGAGTTCAGCTCGAACCACCTCCCCGCCTACATGCGCGGGAAGGCGCCGGCCCGCTGGCTCACGGTCTACCCCTTCGTCCGCTCCTACGAGTGGTACATCCTCCCCGAGGAGGAGCGCCGCGCGATGCTCGCCCAGCACGGGCGCCAGGGCTCGCGGTTCCGCTCCGTCCTGACCAACACGGTCGCCTCGTTCTCACTCGGCGACTACGAGTGGATCCTCGCCCTCGAGGACGAGGAGCTCGTCAACCTCGTCGACCTCATGCGCGACCTGCGCGCCACCGAGGCCCGCCGCCACGTGCGCGAGGAAGTCCCCTTCTACACAGGACGGCGCATCGACGCCGACCAGATCGCCGAGGTGCTCCGATGAGCGACACGACCAGCGAGCCGATCCTCGTCCGCGGGGCCACCCCCGCGGCGGCGTCCGGCCCCGAGCACGTCGAGGTCCCCGTGGCGTACGACGCGATCCTCCTCGCCGGCTTCGGCGGGCCCGAGGGTCAGGACGACGTCATCCCGTTCCTCCGCAACGTCACCCGCGGCCGCGGCATCCCGGAGGAGCGCCTCGAGGAGGTCGCCCACCACTACCGCCACTTCGGCGGCGTCAGCCCGATCAACGCGCAGAACCGTGCGCTGAAGAAGGCGCTCGAGGCCGAGCTCGCGAACCGCGGCATCGACCTCCCCGTGCTCTGGGGCAACCGCAACTGGGCGCCCTACATGAGCGAGGCCGTCGCCGAGGCGAAGGAGCGCGGGTTCACCAACCTGCTCGCCATCGCCACCAGCGCGTACTCCTCCTTCTCGTCCTGCAGGCAGTACCGCGAGGACTACGCGGCGGCGCTCGACGCGACCGGCCTCGAGGGCGAGCTGCGGATCGACAAGGTGCGCCAGTTCTTCGACCACCCCGGCTTCGTGATGCCGTTCATCAAGGCCGTCCACGACGGGCTCGACGAGCTGCGCGAGCGGATGCCCGACCTCGATGTCACGTCCGAGGTGGAGGTGCTGTTCTCGACGCACTCGATCCCCATGGCCGACGCCGAGCGCAGCGGACCCCACGAGCGCCACGACGACGGCACCGTCGTCGACGTGCACGAGTTCGGACCGGGCGGTGCCTACGAGGCGCAGCACCTCGCCGTCGCCGAGGTCGTCATGGCCGCCGCCACGGACGAGGACGTGCCCTGGCAGCTGGTCTACCAGTCGCGCTCCGGCCCGCCCACCCAGCCCTGGCTCGAGCCGGACATCAACGACGCCATCGCGGAGCTGCCGGCCCGCGGCCGCCGCGCGCTGCTGATCGTCCCGCTCGGCTTCGTGTCCGACCACATGGAGGTCATGTGGGACCTCGACAACGAGGCCCTCGAGACCTCGGAGGAGCACGGACTCGTCGCGCTCCGCGTCGCGACCCCCGGCACGGACCCGGTCTACGTCTCCGGCCTGATCGACCTGGTCCTCGAGCGCGTCAACGGCGTGCCGACCGAGGACCGGCCCTCGATGACGGCGCTCGGCCCCTGGTATGACGTCTGCCGCCCCGGCTGCTGCGAGAACGTGCGAGCGGGGTTCAAGCCCGCCCTGGCGGGAGTCGCACCGTGATGAGGAGTCGTCTGTCGTGAGCATCAGAGTCGGCACCCGCGCGAGCGCGCTCGCGGTGGCGCAGACCCGGATGACGGCCGATCTGATGTCGGCCGCCGCGGGGGTCCCCGTGGAGCTGGTGCGCATCGAGTCGGACGGCGACCGCATGCGCGGCTCGCTCGCCTCCCTCGGCGGCACCGGCGTGTTCGTCAGCGCCCTGCGCGACGCGCTGCTCGCCGGGCGCTGCGATGCGATCGTGCACTCGCTGAAGGACCTGCCCACCGCTCCGGTGGAGGGCCTGCTGCTCGGAGCGGTCCCCGAGCGGGAGGACCCGCGCGACGCGCTCTGCGCCCGCGACGGGCTCACCCTGGCGACCCTGCCGGTCGGAGCCCGCGTGGGCACGGGCTCGCCCCGCCGGCGCGCGGCGCTGCTGGCCGCCCGTCCGGACCTCGAGATCGTGGACATCCGCGGCAACATCGACACCCGGCTCCGGAGGGTGCTGCCCGGCAGCGACTCGCCGCTGGACGCGATCGTGCTCGCCCTGTCCGGCCTGCGCCGCCTCGGCCGGGTCGACTCGATCACCGAGGTGCTCGGCTTCGACGTCTCCCCGCACGCCCCCGGTCAGGGAGCGCTGGCCATCGAGGTGCGCGACGAGGAGCCGTCGGAGGAGCTTCGCGCCGCTCTCGCAGCGGTCGAGCACGTGCCGACCCGCGCGGCGATCACGGCCGAGCGGTCGCTCCTCGCCTCCCTCGAGGCCGGGTGCGCCGCTCCGATCGGGGCCTCCGCGGTCGTCGAGGAGGACCGCGTCGTCCTGCACGGCGTGGTCTTCGCCGTCGACGGCGCGGCGTCCCTCGCACGGGAGGTCGCGGAGCCGGTCGATAACGGTTCGGTCGGCGGTGGTCGACACCGGGCGGATCCGCAGTATGGTGGTCGCGAACTGCCCGTCGTCGAAGCCGCGTTCCGTTGCGGCTCTCTGCTCGCTGACGCGCTTCTCGGTGCGGGTGCCGCCGAACTCGCACCCCTGGGAGCCCCTTCGTGATCGTCCCCGCCGCCTACTCCCAGTGGGAGAAGCCGTTGCAGGGGTGGCGCATCCTCGTCCCCCGCGGAGGCCCGTGGGGGGACGGTGTCGCCGCCGCTCTCCGAGCCAAGGGAGCCTCGCCCGTCGTCGCTCCGATGATCAACTTCGCGCCGACCGACGACTTCCCCACGCTCGAGCAGGCCCTCGCCGACCTCGAGGCCGGCGCCTTCGACTGGATGACCGTCACGAGCGCCACCACGGTCGATGTCCTCTCCCTCCTGCGCACCACCGTGCCCGCGAGCACCAAGGTGGCGGCGGTCGGCGAGACCACGGCGGCCGCGCTCGTCGCCGCCGGGTACTCCGTCGACCTCGTCCCCTCCGAGGACAACTCCGCCCGCGGCCTCCTGGCCGAGTGGGAGGAGGCCACCGACGGCCGACACCCCCTGCGCGTGCTGACGCTGCGGTCCGAGATCGCCAAGCCGCTGCTCACCGAGGGCCTCACCCGCATCGGGCACGACGTGCGCTCCGTGGTCGCCTACCGCACGGTCGGCGTCCCGGTGGAGGAGCGCGTCGTGGCGGATGTCGCCGGCGGAGCCGTGCACGCGATCCTCGTCACCTCGGGCAGCGTGGCGGAGCAGGTCCAGAAGCAGCTCGGCCCGGTGCCCGAGTCGATCCTCGTCGCCGCGATCGGCCCGCAGACCGCGAAGGACGCCCGCGCTTTCGGCCTGCGCGTCGACGTCGTCGCCGACGAGCGCTCGGCCTCCTCCCTCATCGACGCGGTCGCCGCCGTCGCCACGGAGCGCGCTCCCCGCTGAGCCGCCTCCCCGGCGCGACGTCGGCCGGGAGGGGCGGGCCTCGCCCCGCAGGCCAGGGATCCGCCTCTCGGCTGATGTCGTGCGTCCGGAGCACCTCCACGGGGTGAGGCGTCCGCGCTCCCGGGAGGTGCTCGGCGGGGCGGGATTACGCTGGAGGACATGACTGCCATCCGCCCGCGCCGCCTCCGCACGACCCCCGCACTCCGCCGTCTCGTCCAGGAGACGCGCATCCACCCGGCGCAGCTGATCCTGCCCCTCTTCGTGGCCGAGGGGACCACCGAGGCCCGGCCGATCGGGTCGATGCCGGGGGTGATGCACCACTCGCTGGACAGCGTCCGCGGAGCGGTGACGGAGGCGGCCGAGGCGGGGATCGGCGGTGTGATGCTGTTCGGCGTGCCGACCACGCGCGACGCGGTCGGCTCCGGTGCGACCGACCCCGACGGCGTGCTCAACGCCGCGACGCGGGTCGTCTTGGAGGAGGTCGGCGACGCGCTGGTCGTGCAGACCGACCTGTGCCTGGACGAGTTCACCGACCACGGCCACTGCGGTGTCCTCGACGACCGCGGGCGCGTCGACAACGACGCCACGCTCCTCCGCTACGAGGAGATGGCGCTCGCCCAGGCCGAGGCCGGCTCCCACCTGCTCGGGCTCTCGGGGATGATGGACGGCCAGGTCGGAGCGATCCGCGCCGCTCTCGACGGCGCCGGGCACCTGGACACCGCGATCCTCGCGTACTCGGCGAAGTACGCCTCCAGCTTCTACGGTCCGTTCCGCGAGGCCGTGCAGTCCACGCTCGAGGGCGATCGCCGCACCTACCAGCAGGACCCGGCGAACCGCCGCGAGGGCCTGCGCGAGGCGACCCTCGACCTCGCCGAGGGCGCCGACGTGGTGATGGTGAAGCCGGCCATGAGCTACCTCGACGTGCTCTCGGACGTCGCCTCCGTCTCGGACGTGCCGGTCTGGGCGTACCAGGTGTCGGGGGAGTACGCGATGATCGAGGCCGCCGCCGCGAACGGCTGGATCTCGCGCGAGCCGGCGATCCTGGAGTCGGTCACGGGGATCCTCCGCGCGGGGGCCGACGCGGTTCTCACCTACTGGGCCGTCGAGATCGCTCGCGACCTGCTGAGATAACCGCCTCCTCCTCCCGGGAGCGAGCCTCGACATCTCGTCCGAAAGCGCCTCTCCGGCGCGAGGGCGCCGGGCGGCGCGCGTACCCTGGAGGGGTGACCACCTCGGCGAACGACACCCTGTACGAGCGTGCCCGGCACGCGATCCCCGGAGGCGTCAACTCGCCCGTCAGAGCGTTCCGCTCGGTCGGCGGGACCCCGCGCTTCATGGTCTCGGCCGCCGGCCCGTACATCACGGACGCGGACGGGCGCGAGTACGTCGACCTCGTCTGCTCCTGGGGCCCCGCCGTCCTCGGGCACGCGCACCCCGAGGTCGTCGCGGCCGTGCAGGAGGCGGCCGCCCGCGGTCTCTCGTTCGGCGCGTCCACTCCCGCCGAGACGGATCTCGCCGAGCTGGTCGAGGCGCGGATCACGGCCGGGGGAGTCTCGCCGATCGAGAAGCTCCGCTTGGTCTCCACTGGCACCGAGGCGACGATGACGGCGATCCGCCTCGCCCGCGGCGTCACCGGCCGCGACCTGCTGATCAAGTTCTCCGGCCACTACCACGGCCACTCCGACGGGCTGCTCGCCGATGCCGGCTCCGGTCTCGCGACCCTCTCGCTGCCCGCCTCCGCCGGCGTCACGGCCGCGACCGCGGCCCAGACGATCGTGCTGCCGTACAACGATCTCGAGGCGGTGCGCGCGGTCCTGGCCGAGCGCGGCGCCGACATCGCGGCGGTCATCACCGAGGCCGCGGCCGCCAACATGGGCGTGGTCGCTCCGGACCCGGGCTTCAACGCGGCCCTCGCCGAGCTCGTGCACGCGAACGGATCGCTGCTGATCATGGACGAGGTGCTGACCGGCTTCCGCGTGAGCGCCGGCGGCTGGTGGGGGCTCGAGAACCGCGGCGCCGAGGCTCCGTACCGGGCCGACCTCTACACCTTCGGCAAGGTCATCGGCGGAGGGATGCCGGTCGCGGCTCTCGGCGGCCGTGCGGACGTCATGGACCACCTGGCGCCGCTCGGGCCGGTGTACCAGGCGGGCACCCTCTCCGGGAACCCGGTCGCGGTGGCCGCGGGCATCCGGACGCTGCAGCTGGCCGACGACGCGGTCTACGCCTCGCTGGACGCCACGGCGCTGACGCTCCAGCGCGAGGTGTCGGCGGCGCTGACGGCCGAGGGCGTCGCGCACACGGTGCAGACGGCCGGGAGCCTCTTCAGCTTCATGTTCACGGACCTGGGCCGGCCGGTGCGGGACTACGCCGAGGTCCAGGCGCAGGAGTCGTTCCGCTACCCGGCGTTCTTCCACGCGATGCTCGATGCGGGCGTCTCGCTGCCGCCGTCGGTGTACGAGGCCTGGTTCGTCTCGGCCGCGCACGACGACGCGGCGATCGGGCGCATCGTGGACGCGCTGCCGGCGGCGGCGAAGGCCGCGGCGGCCGCTCGGGCGTAGGCTCCCGGGCCGCCCGCGGATCAGGCGGGGCCCGCCGCGCCGGAGCTCCGGGCGGCGTACGTTCCGCGCGCCCGGCCGCCGGCGTGCGGCGACCGGGCAGGGGCACTCAGCCCCGGCGCGAGACCGACTTCGGCAGCACGAACACCAGCGCGAAGGCGGCGACCGCCATCAGGGTGCTGAGGAGCATCGCGGGAGCCGCGGCGTCGAGGAAGCCCGAGGCGACCGTGTCCGGACCCGTGATGACGAGGCTCCCGAACAGCACGCTGCCGATGACCGCGATGCCCACGGCCGAGCCGATGCGCTGGATCGCCGAGATCACGCCGCTCGCCGCGCCCGCGTCCTGCGGGTCGACGGTCGAGACGATGAACTGCACGTTCGGGGCGATGAAGAAGCCGTTGCCGAGGCCCGCGATCAGCAGCGGCGGCAAGAGCTGCCAGTTGCTGATCGAGTCCGGGGTCGCGGTCAGCAGCACCAGCCAGACCCAGCCGAGCCCGACGGCGAGGAGTCCGCTGCCCATCACCAGGACGTTGCGGCCCAGGCGCGCGGTCATCCGGTTGCTCTGCGAGGAGCTGATGATGCTGCCGATCGCGAAGGGGATCGACACCAGGCCCGACTCGAGCGCGGTGTGGCCGAGGCCCGACTGCCAGAGCAGCGAGATGGTGAAGAAGATGCTCGTGAAGGCCGCGAAGTAGACCAGCGCGAGGATCACGCCTCCGGTGAAGGCCGGGTGGCGGAACAGCGACGGCGGCACCAGGGGAGCGCGGCCGCGGCGGACGTGGAGGACCTCCCAGGCGCCGAACGCGGCGAGGAGCAGGACACCGCCGGCGATCGAGAGGAAGGTCCACAGCGGCCAGCCCTCGTCCTCGCCCTGGATGAGCGGGACGAGCAGGGCGACCAGGCCGCCGGAGACGAGCACGAGGCCGAGCCAGTCGACGCCTCCGCTCGGGGCGCGGTCGCCGGCCTCGAGGTCGCGGCGGGCGGGGAGGAGGACCGCGGCGGCGATCAGGGTCGCGACGCCGATGGGCAGGTTCACCCAGAAGACCAGGCGCCAGCCGTTCTCGTCGCCGAAGGCCTGGATGATCAGGCCGCCGATGATCGGGCCGAGCGCCGACGAGACGCCGAGGACCGCGCCCATCACCGCGAAGGCCTTGCCGCGCGAGGGGCCGCGGAAGAGGAGCTGGATGTAGGCGTTGACCGCCGGGACGAAGACGCCGCCCGCCAGGCCCTGCACGATGCGGGCGATGACGAGCTGGGTGTCGTCCGCGGCCAGTCCGCACGCGAAGCTGGCGACGGTGAAGAGGGCGATGCCGCTGACGAAGACCCACTTGTGCCCGAAGCGGTCGCCGAGGCGGCCGGCGGGGATGAGGGCGAGGCCGAACGCGAGGGCGTAGCCGGAGATGATCCAGGAGAGCGTCGACTCGGAGGCGTCGAGCGTGGTGCGGATGGTGGGCAGCGCCACGTTCACGATCGTCGTGTCGAGCAGGGCGATGAACATGCCCGCGAGCAGGACGATCAGCGAGCGCCAGGCGCGCTTGTCGGGGGTGGGAGGGGCGCCGGTCGATCGGGCGGTCGACGTCT
>NZ_PSVZ01000018.1:0-71750 GCF_002932315.1 Rathayibacter sp. AY1C9 | reverse complement strand
CCGCGGAGTAGTCCTCCGCGACCGCCGCTCCGGGAGGAGCAGGGGGACGGCCGTTCGCGGCGGTCGCGGAGGACTACTCCGCGGCGCCCGCCTCACGCTGCGCCAGGGCGCGGCGTCGGAGGCCGGTGATCACAGCACCTGCACCGAGGAGGGCGAGGGCGGCGGCTCCGAGGAGACCGCCGTCGAAGCCCGTCGACGGGAGGCCGCCGGCGCCGTGGCCGGGCGCGCCCGGTCCGGCGGTCGGCGTGGAGGTGGGCTCCCCCGGTCCGGCGGTCGGCGTGGAGGTGGGCTCCCCCGGTCCGGCGGTGGGACCGGCCGTCGGCGTCGCGGTCGGCTCCGGGGTGCCCGTGGGCTCCGGAGTCGCGGTCGGCGTCGGGGTGGGGGTGACCGCCTCGGTGACGTCGACGCTCACGAGCGTCGCGAGTCCCGAATCGGTGTAGGCGACACGGCCGAGGTAGCGGGCCGGGCCCGCCAGGTTCGACCAGGAGACCGCGTACGCGATCGGCTCGCCCTGCACGGCGTCGACCACGGCGGGGTCGGTGCTCAGCGAGCCGAGACCGTTCTCCGGAGTGATGACGAAGCTGCGGAAGTCGAACGTGACGGTCGAGGATCCCGGGGCGGTCGAGTAGACATCGGCCTGGACCGTGTACTCGCCCGGAGCGGGGTCGGCGATGTCGACTCGCTCGTCGGCCGAGCCGGTCGCCGAGGTGAAGACCTTGTCGGTGCTCTCGCTGGTGACGGTGAGGTCGAGGTCGGCCGCGTCGTCGAGCGAGTCGAGATCGAAGCGGGCGAACTCGGCGCCCTCCGGCACCACGACGGTGGTCGTCAGCGACTTCCCCGTGGGGAGCGTCGCCGAGTGGCCGTCGGCGGCGGTGGCGTCCTCGGCGAGGACACCCTCGGCGAGACCGCTCGCGGTGAGCGGCAGCGCGCCGGTGATGCCGGGCGTGACCGTCACCGTGCCGGTGCCGGTCGAGCCGGTGCCGGAGACCTCGTAGGGCGCGTCCAGCAGGACGGGGCGCACCGCGATCGGGCTGCGGACGTCGTGCTCCGCGCTCGCCCAGGTCAGGTAGCCGGTGGCGAACTGGTTGAGCGCCGCCGAGCCGGTGGTGAAGGAGACCGTGTACTCCGCCGTCTGGCCCGCACCCGTGAAGGAGAGGGTCGAGGGCGAGACCACGGTGTCGATCCCGGCGAGGCCGTCGACCGAGGCGGTGTAGGTGCCCGCGCCGGTCGAGGTGACCGTGCGGGTCACGGTCTGCGTGCCCGCGAGGGCGCCGATCGCGATCGAGGCCTGGTTGAGGTCGGACGGGTCGATCGCGGCGATCGGGTCGATCACCGGGTTCGAGGTGAAGACGTAGCCCGCACCCTTGAGGAACGCGATCCAGTCCTCCGTGCCGCTCTGGTAGAGCAGTCCGGGATCGAGGAACGCGGCAGGGTCGACGTGTCCGGCGCCCTGGGCGAAGACGTCCTCGGACGCGGCGCCCGACTGGTCGACGCTGTCGTAGGCGGAGGTCATCATGGCCGACTTCACCGCGGACGGCGAGGCCTTCGGGGTCGCGCCGAGGATCAGCGCGCCGAGGCCCGCCACGTGCGGCGACGACATCGAGGTGCCGGACTCGAACGCGAAGGCGGGGTCGTCGCCCTCGGCGTTGAAGCTGTCGGCGAGGATCGCGACGCCGGGCGCCGTGAGGTCGGGCTTCAGCACGTCGGCGCCGTCCGCCTCAGCGGGACCGCGCGACGAGAAGCCGGCGACCTGCGGGACGGGGATGGAGGCTCCGGACGAGTTGCCCTCGGAGAGGGTCACGGTCGCACCGGCGGTGCCGGCGTAGGTCGTGATCGCCTGGTAGGCCTGCGAGTCGATCTGGATGCTCGGGACCGAGTGGTCGTCGACGTGCAGGGCGTTCGGGGTCGGGTTGAGCAGCAGCATGCCGATGCCGCCGGCCCGCTCGACCTCGGCCGACTTGGAGACGCGCGCGGTGACGCCCGCGGTGCAGGCGACGATCGTGCCCTTCACCTTGTCGGGGTCGAGGGTGCCGGTCTCGCAGATGGCGGGGTTCTCGGCGCCCGAGCGGACGACGTCGGCGCTGTTCACCAGCGGTCCGGTGACGTCCTCGTGGACCGAGATGGATCCTCCGACGAACTTCTGGCCGTCGCCGAGAGCGGCGGTCGCGGTGTAGGTCGGGATGGAGGACGCGGCGACCGTGGTGTACCAGGGCGACGCGTGGTCGAGCGTGGAGGCGCCCGCACCCGAGTTGCCGGCCGAGGCCGCGACGAAGACGCCCGCGGCGGCGGCGTTGAGGAACGCCTCGTCGATCGCGGTCAGGGTCGAGGTGGCCGAGCCGCCGCCGATCGAGAAGTTGATGACGTCGACGCCGTCCTTGGTCGCGGCGTCGATGGCCGCGAGGATGCCCGCTCCGGAGCAGAAGTCGTCGTCGTCGGTGCCCTCGTCGGGTCCGTTCCAGCAGACCTTGTACGCGGCGACCTTGGCGGCCGGGGCGACTCCGGAGATCTTCCCGTAGTCGTAGCCGTCGACGCTCGCCTCGACGCCGTTGTTGCCGGCTGCCGTGCTCGCGGTGTGCGAGCCGTGTCCGTCGGCGTCGCGCGGGGAGCGGTACTCGGGGTTGTCCGTCGAGCCGACCTCCTCGTCCGCGAGGAACCAGCGTGCGCCGATGAGCTTCTGGTTGCACTCGTCGCCGTCCCACTGCTCGGAGGCGGGGAGCCCCGGCGAGCAGGAGCCGACGAAGGTGCCGCCGTCCGACTTCACGAAGGAGGTGGTGGTGCCGTCCGTGTAGGGGGCCGCTCCGGGCGAGGTCGCCAGGGGTGCGCCTGCGAAGGAGGGGTTCTCGGGCGCGATGCCGGAGTCGATGACGCCGACGACGACGCCCTCGCCCGCCTTGTCGATGCCGCCCAGCTTCTGCCAGACGCCGTTCTCGCCCTCGAGGCCGAGGAAGTCGGTGGAGCGCTGCTGTCCGGTGTCGGGCACCGGGGTGCCGGCGGCGGCCGCGGCGAGCGGCGAGGCCTGCGCGGCGCGGTCGACCTTCAGGTTCTCGACCTTGCGGACCTGGGCGACGTCGCGGCGGCTCGCGAGCTCGCCCGCCTGCTCGCCCGAGAGGGTCGCGGAGAAGCCGTTGAGGGCGACGGTGTAGTGGTAGCCGATGGCGGCGTCGACCGCGGAGGCGACGTCCTCCTGGCGCTGCTCGAGGTGGGCGGAGTAGTCCTCCACCGGAGCCGAGGCGGCCTGCAGCTGCGCACCGTCGACGGGCGCGGTGCGGGCGAAGCGGGCATCGCTGCCCTGGTAGGTGGCCGCGGAGGGCTCGACGAGGGTGACGACGTAGTCGCCGTCGTCGAAGCTCTGGCCGACGGAGAGCCCGCCGACGAGCGAGGCACTGCCGGCGAGAGGGGCGGCACTGGCGCCGGTGGTGGCGAAGGCCGCGGTCGCGGCGACTCCGAGGACGGCGAGGCCCGCGAGGATGCGCCTCTCAGCGCGGCGGACGGGTGGTCGGTGGGACAGGTGAATCGGCAATCGATGTCCTTACTCACATTCGCTGGGAACCGGATCGGTTTCCACACAGAAACGACCCTACGAACTCGATTGCCCAGCTTTGTTACGAACAGGTAACGAAGTTGACGCTGAAGGGGGCCGATCCGTTGGCACTCCCCCTCCCCGAGTGCTAATTTAATCGCGTTGAGCCGGGTCGGCTCAACTCTTGGAACTCTTCGTTGCACGACTGAATGGAGTGATCTCATGGCTGTCACCTACGACCCCGTCCGCGAGCTGGACCGCCTCGCCACCGCCCTCCTCGGCTCCGGCCAGGGGCCCCGCCGGATGCCGATCGACCTGTACCGGGACGGCGACCACTACGTCCTCACCGCCGACCTCCCCGGCATCGACCCCGGGTCCGTCGACGTCGACGTCGACGGGCAGCTCCTCACCATCCGCGCCCAGCGCACCGTCGCGGGCGGCGACGACGTCACCTGGATCACCCGGGAGCGCCAGTCGGCGACCTTCGTCCGCCAGCTGAGCCTCGGCCAGGGCGTCGACACCGAGCGCATCGCCGCGTCCTACGACAACGGCGTGCTCTCGGTGACCATCCCGGTCAGCGAGAAGGCGCGTCCCCGCCGCATCGAGGTCGTCTCGACCGCCCGCCCCGAGCAGGTGCGGATCGGCGAGGCGGCCGCCGAGTAGGACGACGAGCGAGGGCCCGTCCGCGATCGTGCGGGCGGGCCCTCCGCGTGTCCGCACGCCCTACGCTGGCCGGATGCGCGCCTCCTCCTCCGACACCGCTGTCGGCGTCCTGCTCCCCCGCGATCTCCCCGCCTCCGAGGTGCTCGTCTACGCCCGCCGCGCCGAGGAGCTCGGCTTCGACGAGCTCTGGGTGGTCGAGGACCTCGGCTTCCGCGGCGGCATCGCCCAGGCCGGCGCGGTGCTCGCCGCCACCGAGCGGATCGTCGTCGGCATCGGCATCCTGCCCGCCGCCGTGCGCACGGCGGCCTTCACCGCGATGGAGCTCGGCACTCTCGCCGAACTGTTCCCCGGCCGCGTCCACGCCGGCATCGGGCACGGGATGCCGCACTGGCTGCGCGGCCTCGGCGTCTGGCCGCGCAGCCCGCTCACCCTGCTCGAGGAGCAGTTCGACGCGATCCGCTCGCTGCTCTCCGGCGAGCGCACCGACCGCTCCGGCCGCTACGTGCACGTGGACGGCCTCGTCCTGGAGTCGCCGCCCGCCGTCGTGCCGCCGCTGCTGGCCGGCGTCCGCGGACCGAAGTCGCTGGCGCTCGCGGGCCGGATCGCCGACGGGGTCGTCCTGGCCGAGCCCGTCACTCCGGAGTACCTCGCGGCGGCCCGCGGCCACCTGGGCGGCACCGGACGGATCGTCGCCTACAACGTGGCCGCCGTGGACGACGATGCGGCCGCCGCGCGCGACGCGGTCCGGCCGGGACTCGAGTGGATCGGCGAGCCGGACTGGGCGCCGCACATCGAGCCGCTCCCCTTCGCCGAGGACTTCGCCCGCCTGCGGGCCGAGAGCGCCGACCGCGCCGCCTTCGTCCGCGACCTGCCCGACGCCTGGGTCGACCAGCTGGCCGTCGTGGGCACTCCCGAGGACGCTCGTCGCCGCATCGGCCTGCTGCACGAGGCCGGTGCGTCGAGCGTCGTGCTGATGCCGTCGGGGCCCGATCCGCTCCACGCGATGGAGGACCTCGCCCGGGCGCTCTGAGGCGCTCGGCCCGGGCGCGTCCCACCGGGCCCGGAGACGCGTCCGGCCCGCAGGATCCGAGGATCGTGCGGGCCGGACGCGTCTGCCGAAGCCGGAGATCAGGCCGACATGCGGGCCTTCAGGTTCTCGTCGAGGGTCGCGAGGAACTCCTCGGTCGTCTGCCAGCCCTGCTCGGGGCCGACGAGCAGGGCGAGGTCCTTCGTCATCTTCCCGGACTCGACCGTCTTGATGACCACGTCCTCCAGGGTGAGCGAGAAGTCGATGAGCTCCTGGTTGCCGTCGAGCTTGCCGCGGTGCGCGAGACCGCGCGTCCAGGCGTAGATCGAGGCGATCGGGTTCGTCGAGGTGGGCTTGCCGGCCTGGTGCTGGCGGTAGTGGCGCGTGACGGTGCCGTGCGCCGCCTCCGCCTCGACGACGCTGCCGTCGGGCGTGGAGAGCACGGAGGTCATCAGGCCCAGCGAGCCGAAGCCCTGCGCGACGGTGTCGGACTGGACGTCGCCGTCGTAGTTCTTGCAGGCCCAGACGTAGCCGCCCTCCCACTTCATGGCCGAGGCGACCATGTCGTCGATGAGGCGGTGCTCGTAGGTGAGGCCCGCGGCGTCGAAGCGCTCCTTGAACTCGGTCTCGAAGATCTCCTCGAAGATGTCCTTGAAGCGGCCGTCGTAGGCCTTGAGGATCGTGTTCTTGGTGGAGAGGTAGACCGGGTAGTTGCGCGAGAGGCCGTAGTTCAGCGACGAGCGGGCGAAGTCGCGGATCGACGCGTCCTGGTTGTACTGGACCTGCGCGATGCCGTCGTCCGGGGCCTTGTAGACCTCGAATCTCATCGGCTCGGAGCCGTCCTCGGGCGTGAACTCGACGGTCAGCGTGCCCTTGCCCTTGAAGACGAAGTCGGTGGCGCGGTACTGGTCGCCGAACGCGTGGCGGCCGATGATGATCGGCTTGTTCCAGCCGGGGACCAGGCGCGGGATGTTCGAGATGATGATGGGCTCGCGGAAAATCACGCCGCCGAGGATGTTGCGGATCGTGCCGTTGGGCGACTTCCACATCTTCTTGAGGCCGAACTCCTCGACGCGGGCCTCGTCGGGGGTGATGGTCGCGCACTTCACGCCGACGCCGTGCTTCTGGATGGCGTGCGCCGCGTCGATCGTGACCTGGTCGTCCGTCTCGTCGCGGTACTCGATGCCGAGGTCGTAGTACTCGAGGTTCACGTCGAGGTACGGGTGGATGAGGGTGTCCTTGATCTTCTGCCAGATGATGCGCGTCATCTCGTCGCCGTCGAGCTCGACGACCGTTCCCTCAACCTTGATCTTGGACATTGCTCTCCCATGGTGTCGATGACCCCGCACCTGTGCGGGACGGGCGGCTCTGCACCGCTCCGGATGGCCTCCGCCAGCCTACCCGAGGCCCGAACTGTCTCGATGTCGAGACAGTTCTCGATCGTCCGCGCCGGGGCCGGCGCACGTCGCCCGACAGGAGGATGCCCGCCGTCCTGCGCCGCCGGTACAGTGACGGCATGAGTGACCTCCGCCTGGAAGAGCTGTCCGCCTCGAACATCTCCGCCGTGAACGGTCTGAGCCTCAAACCCGGCCAGGAGCAGTTCATCGCGCCGGTCTCCTACTCCGCCGCCGCCGCGGTGATCGACCCGGGCGCCTCCTGGCAGCGGGCCGTGATGGACGGCGACGAGCTGGTCGGCTTCATCCACGCGCACTTCGACCCGGAGGCGGCGGAGGAGTTCCGCAGCTGCATCTGGCGCATCAACATCGACGCGGCGAAGCAGGGCCGCGGCGTGGGCACCTTCGCCGTCCGCGCAACCGCCGACGAGGCGCGCGCCCGCGGCTTCGACACCCTCACGGTGATCTGGGAGTCCGGCGAGGACGGCCCGGAGCAGTTCTTCCGCTGGATCGGCTTCGAGGTCGTCGGCGAGACGCAGTACGGCGAGAACATCGGGGCGCTGACGCTCTGAGCGCGGCGCCGGAGGCAGCGGAGCCGGCCGACTTCGTCTCCGCCGTCCTCGAGGTGGTCGCCTCGATCCCGCCCGGCCGCGTGATGGCCTACGGCGAGATCGCCGCGGTCCTCGGCACGCGTGCGGCACGCGCGGTCGGCACGGTGATGGCCCGCTACGGCTCCGACACCGCCTGGTGGCGCGTCGTCCGCGCGGGAGGAGCGCCCCCGGTCGGCCACGAGGAGCGCGCCCGCCGGGAGTACGAGCGCGAGGGCACGCCCCTCGTCGTCACGCCGGGCGGCTGGCGCGTCGACGTGCGCAGCGCCCGCTGGCGCCCCTGAGCCGGGAGCGGCTCCGGGACGTGAGTCGCGAGCGGCAGCCGATCAGACGAGCGAGTCCCGCCAGGCCGCGTGCAGGGTGGCGAAGCGGCCCTCGCCGGCGATGAGCGCCTCCGGGGTGCCGTCCTCGACGATGCGGCCGTGCTCCATCACCAGCACCCGGTCGGCGATCGCGACCGTCGAGAGGCGGTGCGCGATGATGACCGCCGTGCGGTCCGCCAGGAGCGTCTGCAGGCCCTGCTGCACCAGGCGCTCGCTCGGGATGTCGAGGGAGGAGGTCGCCTCGTCCAGGATCAGCACCGCCGGGTCGGCCAGGAACGCGCGGGCGAACGAGATCAGCTGGCGCTGACCGGCCGAGACGCGGCCGCCGCGCTTGTTCACATCGGTGTCGTAGCCGTCCGGAAGCGCCTGGATGAACTCGTGCGCGCCGACCGCCTGCGCGGCCCGGACGATCTCGTCGTAGGACGCGGTCGGCCGCCCGATCGCGATGTTGTCGGCGACGGATCCGGAGAAGAGGTACGCCTCCTGGGTGACCATCACGATCGCGCGCCGCAGGTCCTTCGGGTGCAGCTGCCGCAGGTCCACGCCGTCGAGGGTCACCACGCCGTCGCTCGGGTCGTAGAAGCGCGAGATCAGCTTGGCGAGCGTCGTCTTGCCGGCGCCCGTGGACCCGACGAGGGCGATGGTCTGCCCGGCGGGGATGTCGAGGTCGAAGCGCGGCAGCACCTCGCGGTCGGCGGTGTAGGCGAAGCGGACGCCCTCGAAGCCGAGGCGGCCCCGCGCCTGCCGCAGGTCGACCGGGCGGGCCGGATCCGGGACGCTCGGCTCCTCGGCCAGCACGCCCGAGATCTTCTCGAGCGCGGCGGCCGCCGACTGGTAGGAGTTGTAGAACATCGCCATCTCCTGCACCGGGTCGAAGAAGCGCCGTGTGTAGAGCAGGACCGCCAGCAGCGCGCCGATCTCGAGCCCGCCGTCGAGCACGCGGACGCCGCCGATGAACAGCACCACGGCCACGGTGACGTTGCCGATCAGCACGAGCCCGGGGTCGAAGGTGCCGAACACCCCGAAGACGCGCTTGTAGGCCAGCCGGTACTGCTCGACGACCCCGCCGAACACGGACTCGTTGCGCTTCTGCGTGCGGAAGGTCTGCACGGCGCGGATGCCGGTCATCGACTCCACGAACTGCACGATCAGCCGCGACGAGGCGACGCGGGTACCGCGGAACAGCGCCTGCGACCGCTTCTGGAACCAGCGGGTGAGCAGCGCCAGCGGCACCAGGGCGCAGGCGAGCACGATGCCGCTCACGCCGTCCAGGGAGACGAGGGCGATCGCGACGAAGCCCATGTAGAGCGCACCCTGCACCAGCTGGTTGATGCCGGAGTCAAGCAGCTCGCGGATGGAGTCGAGGTCGCTGGTCTGGCGCGAGATGATCCGGCCGGAGGTGTAGTTCTCGTGGAACTCCAGGCTCAGCTTCTGGGTGTGCAGGAAGACCCGCTTGCGCAGGTCGATCAGGATCGCCTGGCTCACCCTCGCGGAGAGCACGGTGTACCAGGCGACCAGGAGCGCGCCGACGAGTCCGGTGAGGATGTAGGCTCCGACCGTGACCGCCAGCGGGACCGCGTTCCCCGCGAGGACCGCGGGCAGGCCGTTGTCGATGCCCGCCGCGATCAGCGCCGGTCCCGCGACCTGGGCAGCGGTCGCGACGACGACCACGACCGCGGTGAGCACCAGCCGCAGCCGGAGCGGCCGCAGCAGGGAGCCGAGCAGCCGCAGCGAGCGTCGGCGCAGAGCCGCCGACTCCGCTCTGCTGAGGTCGTCGCGCTCCTCGGAGGAACCGAGCGTGCTCATGATCGCGTCTCCTGGTGGGTCGTCGTGGGGCGGGAGCCGATGCGCTCGGTCCCGGCGGGCCGGGTCAGCTCGTCCTCCTCGAGGCTCGAGATGACGAAGCGGTAGTGCGGACTGCTCGCGAGCAGCTCGCTGTGGGTGCCGACCGCGGTGATGCGGCCCTCCTCCATCAGTGCCACGCGATCGGCGAGCGCCACCGTCGAGGGGCGGTGGGCGACGATGATCGCCGTGGTGTCGCCGAGCACGCGGCGCAGCCCCGCCTCGACGCGCGCCTCCGTGTCGACGTCGAGCGCCGAGAGCGGGTCGTCGAGGACCAGCACCGCCGGACGCGCGGCCACCGCGCGGGCGAGGGCCAGGCGCTGGCGCTGGCCGCCGGAGAGGCTCATCCCCTCCTCGCCCACCTTCGTGTCCAGGCCCTCGGGGAGGCGGTGGACGAAGTCGGCCTGCGCGATCTCGAGGGCCTCGAGCAGCTCCTCCTCGGTCGCGTCGGGTCGGCCGAGGAGGACGTTCTCGCGCACGCTCGTGGAGAAGAGGGTCGCGTCCTCGAACGCCATGCCGATGTGCGTGCGCAACTCGTCGCGGCGGAGCCGGCGGATGTCGACGCCGTCGAGCTCGATGGCTCCGCCGGTCACGTCGTAGAGGCGCGGGAGCAGCGCGGTGAGCGTCGTCTTCCCGGAGCCGGTGATGCCGACCAGTGCCATCGTCTCGCCCGGCTCGACCTCGAGGTCGACGCCGTCGAGGAGGTCGCGGTAGCGCTCGGGGGCGTCCTGGTAGCGGAAGTGGACGTCGCGGAAGCGCACCCGGCCGCGCGGCTCGAGGATCGTCTCGGGGTCCTCCGGGTCGGTGATGGTGTTCCGGCTGTCCATCACCTCGAAGTAGCGGTCGACCGCCGTGCGGGTGTCGAAGGTCATCGAGAGGAGGAAGCCGATCGACTCCACCGGCCAGCGCAGCACGGTCGCGGTGGCGAAGAAGGCGAACAGCTCGCCGACGCTCAGCTGGCCGGCCGCGGCGAGCCAGACCCCGCCGAGCAGGCAGAGCGCGAACGCGATGTCCGGCACCAGCAGCAGGACGAGCCAGATCCCGGCGATGGCGCGGGCCTTGTCGATCTCGGTGCCGCGGAGCTTCTCGGCCTGGCCGGCGAAGTTCTCCAGCGCGTGCTGGTGGCGGCCGAAGGCCTTCAGGACGCGGATGCCGTGCACCGACTGCTCGACGGTCGTGGCGAGGTCGCCCGCCTGGTCCTGGCTGCGGCGCGCGATGCTCGAGTAGCGCTTCTCGAACGCGAACCCGTAGATCCAGACCGGGATCGAGCACACGACGAAGAGCACGCCGAGGATCGGGTTCCAGTAGACGAGGACGCCGAAGCCGACGACGATCGTCAGCGCGTTGACCACGAGCAGGACGAAGCCGAAGGCGATCCAGCGGCGGATGAGGCTGAGGTCGCTCATCGCCCGCGACAGGAGCTGCCCGCTCTGCCAGCGGTCGTGGAACGAGACGGGGAGGTCCTGCAGGCGGCTGTAGAGCGCCGAGCGCATGCGCGCCTCGATCCGCGTGCTGGGGGTGAGGACCATCCGGCGCCGCAGCGCGATGGCACCGGCCTCGACGACGCCGAGCACGAGGATGACGGCGACCGGGCCGATCAGCGGCCCGAGGTCGCCGGAGCCGGCGGAGGCCGCCCCGTCCCCGAGCGGTCCGTCGACGAGCTGCTGCAGGACGATCGGGATGACCAGCGACACCAGGCTCGCCACGAGCGCGACCGCGATGCCGCCGACCAGCCGGGGCAGGGAGTCGCCGACGAAGGGGACGAGGCGCAGCAGGGTCTGCAGCGTGCTCGGACGCTTCTGCGCGGGGGCGCCGGGAGACGGGAGGGCGGGAGCGGACACGGCGGAGGGCTTTCGCGACGAGGGCGGAGCCTCCCCTGCCGGGTGGGCGGGGAGGCGGGAGGTACCACCGGGCCGGAGAGCTCCGGGCAGCCTTGAAGGCTATACCCGGGCTATGTGCTCCGTCCAGCGGCCGCCGCGATCCGGCGGTTCCCCCGCCTCCGCCGTCAGCGGACGCGGACCGAGAGGCAGGTGACGCAGCCCTCGAGCTTCTCGAATTCCGAGATGTCCACGGTCAGGACGCGGTAGCCCAGGCTCCGCAGCAGCTCGGCGCTCCGGGGAGCGGAGGCGGCCATCAGGAGTGTGTCGTCGTCGAGGACGACCACGTGGGCGCCCGCCTCCTCGGGCATCGGCAGGAAGAAGGGGAACAGGCGCGGCTCGTCGACGACCGGCTCCCAGCCGATGACCGTGCCGTCGGGCAGCGCGGTCACGGCGCTCTTGAGGTGCAGCACCTTGGTCAGCGGGACCGCGACGACGTCGTACCCGCGGGGGCGGAGGATCGCGCGCAGCTGGGCTACCCCCGCCGCGTCGGTCCGGCCTCCGCGGCCGACGTAGACCGTCGATCCCACCTTGAGGACGTCGCCGCCGTCGAGCGTGCCCGGCTCCTCGATGCGGTCGACCGTCAGGCCGAGGGCGCGGACGGCCTCCTCGGCGCCCTCCGTCTCTCCGCGGCGGGACTCCGCTCCGGACCGGGCGATCACGGCGTGGTCGCCGAAGACGACGACCGCGTCCTCGAGGAAGACGGAGTCGGCGAGTCCGGGCGCCGGTGCGGCCTCGACCGTCTCCCAGCCGGCCCGCTCGAGCAGGTCGACGTACGCCTCCCACTGCTGCTGGGCGCGCTGCTGGTCGACGGGGACGCGCTCGAGGTGGGTGAGCTCGCCCGCCGAGAGGTCGGCGGCCGGGGCCCGGACGATCGCGATGCGGCGGTCGGTGACGACGGCGGCCGGCGCGCCCGTGGTGCGGAGGCGGTTCCAGAGCGCGCGGCCGACGCTCGCCGCCGAGACGGTGAACGCGAGCAGGAAGACGAGGTTGAGTCCGGCGAAGGTCTGGAAGATGGAGGCCCAGACGGCGCCCGTGACGGCCTCGCCGGTGGCGCTGGCTTGGACGAGCGTGCCGAACACGGCTCCGACCACACCCGCGACGAGTCCCGCGAGGGCGGCGCTCCAGGTGCGTCCGAGCATCCCCGCGACGGCGAGGACGAGGACGACCACGAAGCCGAGCACGCTCGAGAGCAGGAAGTAGGCGTTGACCTGCGGGATGGAGCCGGGCTGCAGCTGGTTGCCGATGAAGAAGGCCAGCAGGTTGGCGAGGTGCGCCACGAGCGCGGTCGCCGCGGCGGCGAGCAGCGCGACGAGGATACGGCGGCCCGTCCCGGGCGCGCGGTCCCGGTTCGGGGCGATCGTGGTCGCGGCGGTCGGGGTGTCGGGAGTGGACGCGGGCGTCGAGTCGGAAGGCACCCGGTGACCCTACGGGCCCCCGCCCGCGCCCCGCCTGTCGATCCCCTAGCAGCCCCCTAAGAGCCGCCCACCGCACCGCAGAGCGGTTTCAGCGGGAATCGCGTGCCAAGCGATTCCCGTGACCGGCGACGCCCCCACTCCATGGAAAGCCTCACGTCGTGGCACCGACCACGCCCCGCCGCGCGAGGAGCGGCCGGGAAACCGCCCACCGCAAGGCAGAGCCGACTCAGCGGGAATCGCGTGCCAAGCGATTCACGCGGTCGGCGACGCTCCCCGCTCCACGGAACGCACACCGTCGCCGAGCCGACCGCGCCCCGCCGCGCAGGGAGCGGCGGGGAGATCGAACACCACTTCTTCCACCGAGTGACGGGCGCGGAGCGCCCGTCACTCAGTGGAAGAAGTGCCGCTCCCCCGTCGTGTACATCGTGACGCCGGCGCGGGCGGCCGCGTCGATGACCTCGGCGTCGCGGACGGAGCCGCCGGGCTGGACGACGGCCTTCACGCCGGCGGCGAGGAGCACCTCGAGGCCGTCGGCGAAGGGGAAGAACGCGTCGGAGGCGGCGACGGAGCCGGGGGCGCGGTCGCCGGCGCGGGTGACGGCGAGGTGGCAGGAGTCGACGCGGTTGACCTGGCCCATGCCGACGCCGACGGAGGCGCCGCCCTTGGCGAGGAGGATCGCGTTCGACTTGACGGCGCGGCAGGCCTTCCACGCGAACTCGAGGTCGAGCATCGTGTCGGCGTCGGCGGGCTCGCCGGCGACGAGCTGCCAGCCGGAGCTGACCTCGCCGGGGCCGCCGATGAAGCGGTCCGGCTCCTGCAGCAGCAGGCCGCCGGAGATCTGCTTGAACTCGCGCTCCACGGGGGCGTAGAAGTCGGGGAGCTGCAGCAGGCGCAGGTTCTTCTTGGTCTTCAGCACCTCGAGCGCCTCGGGCTCGAAGCCGGGGGCGACGAGCACCTCGGTGAAGATCTCCTTCACCGTCTCGGCCATGGCGAGGGTGACGGGCCGGTTCGCGGCGATGACGCCGCCGAAGGCCGACACCGGGTCGCACTCGTGGGCGCGGCGGTGGGCGGAGGCGATGGGGTCGATCGCCTTCGAGCTCGCGATCGCGATGCCGCACGGGTTCGCGTGCTTGATGATCGCGACGGCGGGCAGTACGAAGTCGTACGCCGCGCGGACGGCCGCGTCGGCGTCGACGTAGTTGTTGTAGGACATCTCCTTGCCGTGCAGCTGCGTCGCCTGCGCGATGCCGGTGCCGTCGGGCGAGACGTAGAGGGCCGCCTTCTGGTGCGAGTTCTCGCCGTAGCGGAGGACCTGCTGCAGGGTCCCGCGGATCTCGACCGAGCCCTCGACGCCCTCGGCCGCCTCCTGCCCGGCGAACCAGGCGGCGACGGCGGAGTCGTAGGAGGCGGTGTGCGCGAAGGCGCGGGCCGCCAGGGTGCGGCGCGCGGCGAGCGTCGTGCCGCCGTCGGCGAGGGCGGTCGCGATCCCGGAGTAGTCGGCCGGATCGACGACGATCGCGACGTTCGCGTGGTTCTTCGCGGAGGCGCGGACGAGGGCCGGGCCCCCGATGTCGATGTTCTCGACCACGGTCGCCGCGTCGGCGCCGCCGGCGACGGTCTCGCGGAACGGGTACAGGTTCACCACGACCAGCTCGAACGCGGCGATGTCGAGCTGCTCCAGCTGCTCGCGGTGCGAGGCGAGCCTCAGGTCGGCGAGGATGCCCGCGTGCACGGCCGGGTGCAGCGTCTTCACGCGGCCGTCGAGCGACTCCGGGAACCCGGTGACGGCCGAGACGTCGGTGACCTCGTGGCCGGCGCCGCGGAGGGTCGCTGCGGTCGAGCCGGTGGAGACGAGCTCGACGCCGGCCGCGGCGAGCGCCGCTCCGAGCTCGAGCAGGCCGGTCTTGTCGCTGACCGAGATCAGCGCCCGGCGGACGGGGACCCGGTCGCGGTCGTCGTAGCTGCTGGGGTCGTGGGCGGTGATGCTCATGCGCGGGCGAGCTCCTCGAGGTCGACGGTTCCGTGGGCGATGTCGAGCACCGTCTGCACCAGCAGGCGACGCTCGATGGTCTTGATGCGCTCGTGCAGCGCGTCCTCGCTCTCGCCGGGGAGCACGGCGAGGCTCTCCTGGGCGATGACGGGGCCCGTGTCGACGCCGGTGTCGATCACGTGCACGGTGACGCCGGTCTCGGTCGCGCCGGCGGCGAGGGCGTCGCGGACGGCGTGGGCGCCGGGGAAGAGGGGCAGCAGGGCGGGATGCGTGTTGATCATCCGCGGGCTGAGCGCGTCCACCACCACGGGCGGCAGGATGCGCATGAAGCCCGCGCAGACGACGAGGTCGGGCTCCCACTCCTGGATGCGCCCGAGCAGGGCGGCGCCCCACTCGTCGCGGGAGGAGAAGCCGCGCGGCGCGACCGTGAAGGCGGGGACTCCGCGCTCCTCGGCGTGGCGGAAGCCCTCGGCGTCGGTGTCGCTGCCGACCGCGACGATGCGGGCGGGGAAGCCCTCGTCGCCGGTGGCGTCCAGCAGGGCGCGGAGGTTCGATCCGCCGCCGGAGAGGAGCACGACCAACTTCAGCACTGCGCAAGTCTAGGGGGACGCCTCCGCCGGCGTCAGCCGCGTCGGCTGCGGCCCGCGGCGAGGCCCAGGCCCGCGGCCAGCGCGAGCTCGAGGGCGGCGACCGCCCCGACGACGAGCGGGTCCGGGCCCACCTGGGAGAGCCGCCCGGGCCCGGCGGCGCCCGCCGAGAACCAGGCGAGGAGCCCGAGCAGCAGGCCGCCGACCACGCCGATCCCGCCGGCCGCGGCGGCGCCCCAGCGCAGCAGCGAGCGTCCGTCGAGCGCCTCGATCACGCCGCGCCGCAGCCGCCATCCCGCGGCGAACCCGGCGAGCAGCGGCACGAGCAGCCCGAGGAATCCGAAGGCCGAGTCCCCTGCGGGCAGTGCGGCGAGGACCGGGATCGACGGGATCGGTCCGAGCAGCGTCCCGGCCGCGCTCACGGAGGAGCCGGTGCCGAGGGCGAAGCCCGGGCCGATCAGCCAGCTCGCCGCCCAGATCACCAGGTTCGGGAGGAACGCCAGCTGCCCGAGAGTGAGGGCCAGGCCGCCGAGCGCCTCGGCGCCCAGGCTCTCGTAGAGCGCGACGACCGAGGTGTAGTGCACGACCAGCAGCACGGCGACGAGCACCGCCGCGACTCCGACCACGCCGGCCGCGGCGAGCGCTCCCCCACGCAGCGACGCGAGGACGAGCCCGGGCCCTGGCGCGGGGACGCGGTCGAGCGCGGAGGCGGCCAGCTCGCCGAGGGGGTCGGCCTCGTCGCTGCGGGCGGAGTGGAGTGCTGCTCCGACGAGCACCCCCAGCGCGAAGACGAGCGGCGGCAGCAGCGTCCCCTGCAGGGGATCGACGGTGGCGGCCGGGTCCGCGGATCCGAGCGAGACCAGGAGCGCGATCGCCAGGTAGGTCGCGATCGCGACGAGGACGCCGATGGCCCGGAACGGCGACTCCTGGGCGCGGCGGCCGGTGCGCGCGCCGAGCAGCACGGTGAGGAGTGCGAACGCCAGCGGGGCGATTGTCACCGGGAAGGCGTCCGCACCTCCGGGCAGCGCGACGGCGAGGGCGGAGTCGGGGGCCAGAGCCGCCTGCAGGTCGGCCCCGTGGCCGAGCAGCCAGGCGTCGGCGGCTACTCGCCAGAACACGCCGAAGTCGACCGTCGTGTCGTACTGCACGGCCCAGAGGACGGTCAGCGGGACGAGCGGGATCGCGATCCCGATCAGCGCCGACAGCGCGGCGTCGAAGGCGGCGAGGAGGGCGACGGTGATCCGGTTCATGGGCCTGACGAGCCTAGCGGCGGCGCGCTCGGAGGCGGGTCAGGGGCGCGCCGCCCGGCCCTCTAGTGTCGGAGCCATGACGGGGACCTCGGACGCACGGACGGAGCGCGGCCTGGACCGCCTCGTGAACTTCTCGGACGCCGTCGTCGCCATCGCCATCACGTTCCTCGTCCTCCCCCTGGTCGACGTGGTCGAGGAGGGCCGCGCGGCCGATCTGGGGTCCCTCCTCACCGGGCACTACGGCACCCTCTCCGCCTTCTTCATCACGTTCGCCGTGATCGGGCGGCTCTGGGCGGTCCACCACTCCGTCTTCGAGGGCGTGGCCCGGTACTCGCCCGCGCTCGTCGTCGCGAACTTCGTCTGGCTGGCCGCGGTCGTCCTGCTCCCCTTCGCGGCGAACCTGATCTCGAACGTGCTCGACACCGACGGCAGCGTCATCGCGCTCTACATCGGCACGATGATCGCGGCGAGCGCGGCGACCCTCGCGATGCAGCTCATCGTGCGCCGCGATCCGGATCTCCTGGCCCCGGGGGCGGAGCCGCGGCGCTCCCTCTCGAGGTCGCTGATCGTGATCAGCGTCCTCCTCGCGGCCCTCGTGCTCGCCGTCGCCGTGCCGGCCGTCAACATGTTCGCGCTCCTGCTGCTCCTGCTCTCGGGTCCGATCGAGCGCCTGGTGCACCGCGGTCGCCCCGGAGGACGAGCGGCCCACCGCCGGACGGAGCGCGGGCTCGACCGGCTCGTCAACTTCTCGGACGCGACCGCCGCCATCGCCATCACCGTCCTCGTCCTGCCGCTGGTGCAGCTGGCTCCCGAGGTCGCCCGGGAGGGCGGCGGAGTCCCGGCGCTGCTCGCGGAGCACCTGGACTCGGTCCTCGCCTTCGCGCTCTCCTTCGCGGTCATCGCCGTCTTCTGGATCCCCCACCACCGCGTCTTCGAGATCGCCGGGGACTACGACGGCGCCCTGGTGTGGCTGGACCTGCTGTGGCTGGCCGCGCTGGCGTTCTTCCCGTTCTCGACGAGCGCGCTGGCACTGTTCCCGGATTCCCGGGCGACGATCGGGCTCTACATCGGCACGATGGCCGCGATGAGCGGGGCGCTGGTCCTGATCGAGCTGCGCCTCTCCCGGCACCCGGGGCTCAGGCGGCCCGGCGCAGGGCCCCTGCCGCTCGCGCCCGCCCTGCTGCCCTTCGCGCTGCTCCTCGTTGCACTGGCGCTGGCGCTGCTGATCCCGTCGGTCGGGCTCTGGTGGCTGCTCCTGCTCCTGCTGCAGCGGCCCGTCCGGGCACTGCTCGCGCGGCGCTGATCCTCAGGCGCCGGGCGTCCAGCCCAGCTGCGGGGCGATGCGCTCGGCGACGGCGCGCAGGATGCGCCGGTGCGACTCCACCCCGCCGACCGCCGGGAGCGTCACCGTGAGCGCGTCCGCCTCCGCGAGCGCCGGATCCGCGGCGAGCGATGCGACGATCCGCTCCGGGCTCCCGACATGGAGGGGGCTGAAGCGCATCGGGGCGGCGATGATCGACCGGTCGGCCGTGCGGGGGCGGCCCTCGTCGTCCATCCGCGCGAGGTAGCCCTCGATGAAGGGGCGGTGCGCCTCCTCGTCGGCGGCGTCGAGCAGCGGCAGCACGATGCGGCCCGCCGTCACCCTCGACGTGCGCCCCGGGTGCGCGGCGGTGAAGGCCTCGCGGTAGGCGCGGATCTGCACCGCCTGCTGCTCGGCGAACGGCAGGCCCGTCTCCTCGGTGTTGAGCGTGGACACCTGCAGGTGCATGCCCTGCTCGCCTGCCCGGACCGCGGAGGACACCGTTCCCGCCCCGTACCAGAGCCGGTCGGCGAGGCCGGGCGCGTGCGGCTGCTGAACCAGCGGAGCGCCGACCGGGACCGACATCAGGGCCGACTCCGCGACGCCGAGCACGGCGCCCGAGAGCGCCTCGCGGAGTCGCGCGATGCGCTCCTGCGCCTCCTCGCGGAAGTCGCGCTCGGCCTGCCCGAACACCCCGTCGAAGACGGAGGCGAGATGCGCGAAGCCGCTGCTGACGCCGAGGTCGAGGCGTCCGCCCGAGAGCAGGTCCACGGTCGCGGCGTCCTCGGCGAGGCGCACGGGCGACTCGTAGCGGGCGCCGATGACCGCGGTCCCGAGGCGGAGGCGGCGGGTCCGTTGGGAGGCGGCCGCGAAGAAGGTCATCGGAGACGCGAGGTAGCGCTCGAAGTGCCGCACGCGGACCCAGCCGGTGCCGTAGCCGAGCTCCTCGGCGAGCTCGAGCAGAGCGAGCCCGTCCTCGAGGCTCCGCGCGGCGTCGCCGGGCTGCTCGGGGCCCTCCGGGTACGGCACGAAGGTCAGCAGGTCGAGTCCGAGGCGGCGGGTCACTCTGCGACGCTACTCCGGCCGGACCCGCCCCGACGACGGAACGGACGGCGCCGCCCGCCGGAGCAGGGGCACCGTCCGTTCCGACGGTGGTGCGGGGAGGACGGGCGCTAGAGCGCCGCGTAGACCTCGCGGAGCAGGGCGGCCGTCTCGGACGGCGTCTTGCCGACCTTCACGCCCGCGGCCTCGAGGGCCTCCTTCTTGGCCTGCGCGGTCCCGGCGGAGCCGGAGACGATGGCGCCGGCGTGGCCCATCGTCTTGCCCTCGGGGGCGGTGAAGCCCGCGACGTAGCCGACGACGGGCTTCGTGACGTTCGCCTTGATGAAGTCCGCGGCGCGCTCCTCGGCGTCGCCGCCGATCTCGCCGATCATCACGATCGCCTTCGTCTCGGGGTCGGCCTCGAACGCGGCGAGCGCGTCGATGTGCGTCGTGCCGATGATCGGGTCGCCGCCGATGCCGATGGCGGTCGAGAAGCCGAGGTCGCGCAGCTCGTACATCATCTGGTAGGTCAGGGTGCCCGACTTCGAGACGAGGCCGATCGGGCCCTTGCCGGTGATCGTCGCGGGGGTGATGCCCACGAGCGACTCGCCCGGCGTGATGATGCCGGGGCAGTTGGGGCCGATGATCCGCGTCTTGTTCCCCTTCTCCTGCGCGTACGCCCAGAACTCCGCGGAGTCCTGCACCGGGATGCCCTCGGTGATGACGACGAGGAGGCCGATCTCGGCGTCGATCGCCTCGATGACGGCGTCCTTCGAGAAGGCGGGCGGCACGAACGCGATGGAGACGTCGGCGCCGGTGGCCTCCATCGCCTCCTTCACGGTGCCGAAGACGGGGAGCTCGACGTCGCCGTGGGTGACGGTCGTGCCGGCCTTGCGGGCGTTGACGCCGCCGACCACGTTCGTGCCGGCCTTGAGCATCAGCGCGGTGTGCTTGGTGCCCTCGCCGCCGGTGATGCCCTGGACGATGACCTTGGAGTCCTTGGTGAGGAAGATCGACATGCTTGTTCTCTGATTCCTTGAGTCGTCGGGTCCGTTACGCGGCGGCGAGTTCGGCGGCCTTGTCGGCGCCCTCGTCCATGGTCGCGGCGAGCGTGATGAGCGGGTTGGCGGCGGCCTGGAGGATCGCGCGGCCCTCCTCGACCTTGTTGCCGTCGAGGCGGACGACGAGCGGCTTCGTGGCCGAGTCGCCGAGGATCTCGAGCGCCTGGAGGATGCCGTTGGCGACCGCGTCGCACGCGGTGATACCGCCGAAGACGTTGACGAAGACGCTCTTGACCTGCTCGTCGCCGAGGATCACGTCGAGGCCGTTCGCCATCACCTGGGCGGAGGCTCCGCCGCCGATGTCGAGGAAGTTGGCCGGCTTCACGCCGTTGTGCCTCTCTCCGGCGTAGGCGACGACGTCGAGCGTCGACATGACCAGGCCCGCGCCGTTGCCGATGATGCCGACCTCGCCGTCGAGCTTCACGTAGTTGAGGTCGTTCTCCTTGGCCTTCGCCTCGAGCGGGTCGGCGGCGTCCTTGTCCTCGAGCGCGGCGTGGTCCGCGTGGCGGAAGCCGGCGTTCTCGTCGAGCGAGACCTTGCCGTCGAGCGCGACGATGTCGCCCTCCTCGGTGAGCACGAGCGGGTTCACCTCGACGAGCGTGGCGTCCTCGCCGGTGTAGACGTCGTAGAGCTTCACCAGGACGGGCGCGACCTTGGCGATCAGCTCCTCCGGGAACTTCGCCGCGCGGGCGATCTCCTCGGCCTTGGCCTGGTCGATGCCCTGGCCGGGGACGACCTCGACGCGCGCGAGGGCGTCGGGGCGCTCGACGGCGAGCTGCTCGATCTCCATGCCGCCCTCGTAGGAGGTGAGCGAGAGGTAGGAGCGGTTGGCCCGGTCCAGCAGCACCGAGAAGTAGAACTCGCGGTCGATGCGCGCACCGCCGGCGACCATGACGCGCTTGACGACGTGGCCCTTGATGTCGAGGCCGAGGATCGACTGCGCCGCGGCGAAAGCGTCCTCGGGGGTCTTCGCGACCTTCACGCCGCCCGCCTTGCCGCGGCCGCCGATCTTGACCTGCGCCTTGACGACGGTGACGCCGCCCAGCTTCTCCGCCGCGGCGCGCACCTCCTCCGGCGTGTCGGCGACGATGCCCGGGAGCACGGGGACGCCGTACTTCTCGAACAGATCACGGGCCTGGTATTCGAAGAGATCCACGCTGCATTCCCATTCCGCGCCGAGCGCGCTTGCGTTTCGAGTTCGAGGTGGCCCGGACGACGCCGGAGTCTCGGCACTGTCCCTGGGCCGCGCCGAGTCTACTCCGCACCCGCCGCGGGCTTCCCGTGCGGTCGCTCCGCGCCCGCCGGACGCCCGCCGGGGGTCACCGGCCCCTCCTCCGCCCGCCGCTCCCGCGTAGCGTGGAGCCATGTCGTCGGCCACCCGCACCCCGGACGTCTTCCGCGAGGGCGTGTTCCTGCTGGCGGGGGCGCGCGCGATCCTCCTCCAGATCGCGCACCCGGCGGTCGGGCAGGGCGTCGCCGACCACTCCGACTTCGTGCACCGGGCCGTGAACCGCCTGCACGGGACGCTCTCCTACCTCTACGTCCTGCACTACGGCACTCCCGAGGACGTCCGCGCCGTCCGCCGCCGCGTGAACAGGGCGCACGTGCCCGTGCGCGGCCCCGGCTACACGGCCTTCGACCCGGAGCTGCAGCGCTGGGTCGCGGCGACGCTCACCCAGTCGATGCTGCAGCTCTACGAGGGCGCCTTCGGCGCGCTGAGCGAGGAGGAGGCGGACGACATCGTGCGCCGCTCCGTCGTCGTCGGCGCGGCCCTGCAGATGCCCGCGGACCTCTGGCCCGACTCCCGCACCGCGTTCGACGCCTACTGGGAGCGGGAGCTGGAGCGCCTCGAGGTCACGCCCGCGGCCCGCCGGGTCGCCCACGACCTGCTGGGCCCGAGCATCGCCGCCTGGTACCTGCGCCCGCTCGGCCCCTACCTCCGCCTGATCACCGCCGGCCTGCTCCCGGCTGCGCTCCGCGAGCCCTTCGGCTTCCACTGGACCGCACGGCAGGAGGCGCGGTTCGAGCAGGCGCTCTCGCGCACCTTCGCCGTCTACCGCCTGCTGCCCGCGATCGTGAGGACGGCGCCCAGCCGCTACTACCTCGCCCGGGTCCGACGCGACGCTCAGAAGCCGGCCACGACCTCCCAGCCCGCGTAGGCGGCGAGCTCCAGCCCGAGCGCCTGCGCGGCCGCACGCGCCTCGTCGATCCCGCGCTCGTCGCGCACGTCGACGGTGACCGGCACGCTGTCGCCGAACCCCGCGATCTCGACCCGCGCGCTCGTCGGACCGCTGTAGAGCGGGACGTGCGCGTCCGCGGTCCGCGCGCCGACCACTCGCGAGCCGGTCGCCTCCGCAATCACCGCGAGGGCGAACGGAGCCGTCACCACCGCATCCGTGTAGAGCGTCGCCTCGCCGCGCATCGCGCCTCCCGTCGTCCGACCCGCGGAACCGGGCCGCAGCAGTCCGACTGTAGGCAGCCGCCCGCGCCTCCCGCACCCCCTTCCGCTCGGCGCCGGGATGCGCACTCCCCGCCCGTCCGTGCTGAACATCCGGTGCGGATCGCTCGACGCGGCCGCCCGGCGGATCTACGGTGAAGCACCCGGCATCCGCCGCGGCGGTCAACGACGACTGGAGCCTTGATGAGCATCACCGAACCCCGCACGGCCGAGGCCCCCGCCGCTCCCCCGCCCGCCGCCGGCTTCGGCACCCTCTCCGTCGCGGCCATCCTGGCGGAGGCGGCGCGGCGCACCCCTGACACGATCGCCATCCGCGTCGGCGAGCAGGCCGTCGACTACGCGACCCTCTGGCGGCAGACCCGTGCCTACGCCGGAGCCCTGCGCGCCCAGGGGATCGGACCGGGCGACCGCGTGGCCCTGCTGGTCCCGAACGTCCCCGACTTCCCCCGCGGCTACTTCGCCGTCCTCGCGCTCGGCGCCGTGGTGGTCCCGGTGCACGCCCTGCTCAAGCACGACGAGATCGCCTATGTTCTGCGCGACTCCGGAGCCGTCGCGCTCGTGTGCGCCGCTCCGCTGCTCGCCGAGGGGGCCGCCGGAGCGGACCTCGCCGGCGTCCCTGTGCTGAGCGTGATGGTGCCCGACGGCACCGGCTCGCCCCTCCCGCGCCTGGAGGACCTCGCCGCGGAGGCGACCCCGATCGACGGCTACGTGCCCCGCTCCCCCTCCGACACGGCGACGATCCTCTACACCAGCGGCACCACCGGCCGCCCGAAAGGGGCGGAGGGGACGCACTTCGCGATCGTCTCGCAGTCGGACGTGCTGCTGATGAACACGTTCGACCTGCACCGCGGCGACGTGGTGCTCGGGGCGCTGCCGCTCTTCCACACCTTCGGGCAGGTCTGCGCGATGAACACGGCCTTCCGCACCGCCGCGACGGTCGTCCTGGTGCCGAAGTTCGACGGCGACGCCGCGCTCGAGGCGATGATCGCCCACGGCTGCACGGTCTTCGAGGGCGTGCCCACGATGTACGTCGCCCTGCTCGACGCCGCGACCCGGCGCGAGGACCGGCCGCCGCTGCGCTACGCGGTCTCGGGAGGCGCCGCCCTGCCCGTCGCCGTGATCGAGCGCTTCCGCGAGGTGTTCGGCGTCGAGATCTACGAGGGCTACGGGCTCACCGAGACCTCCCCGGTCGCCACCTTCAACCACGTCGGAGTCCCGCCGCGGCCGGGCACGGTCGGCACGCCGATCTGGGGCGTCGAGGTCGAGGTCGCCCGCCCCGACGTGACCGACCGAGTCGAGCTGCTCCCCCGGGGCGAGCTCGGCGAGATCGTGGTGCGCGGGCACAACCTGATGAAGGGGTACCTCGGCAACCCGGCGGCGACCGCGGAGGCGGTGATCGACGGCTGGTTCCGCACCGGCGACCTGGGCACGAAGGACGAGGAGGACTACATCCGCATCCTCGACCGCACGAAGGACATGATCATCCGCAACGGCTACAACGTGTACCCGCGCGAGGTCGAGGAGGTGCTGATCGGGCACCCGGCCGTGCAGAACGCGGCGGTCTTCGGGATCCCGGACGAGCGCCACGGCCAGGAGGTGATGGCCGCGGTGATCCTCGCCCCGTCGGCGACCGCCACCGCGGAGGAGCTGATCGCCTACGCGAACGAGCATCTCGCCGCCTTCAAGTTCCCCCGCCGCGTCGAGTTCGTCGACGCCCTTCCGCTCGGGCCCAGCGGCAAGATCCTCAAGCGGGAGCTCGTCGCGCGCTACGCCGGCTGACCCCTTCCGCGAGATGCCACTCGGGTGAGCCCGCCACGGCGTGCCTCCCACTCGAGTGGAATCTCGCGGAAGGCGACCAGAGGGCACACGGGAAGGGACGGACGTCAGCCGAGCAGGGACCAGACGGTCCCGGCGAAGACGGTGCCGACGGCGGCGCCCGCGAGGACCTGGGCGGGGGTGTGCGCGCCGAGGCGCACCCGCGACCAGAGCACCCAGAGGACGATGGGCACGCTGATCAGCAGGGAGAGCGGTCCGTAGGCGATCAGCACGACGACGGCGCAGGTGGCGACCACCGCCGCGTGCCCGGACAGCTTCCAGACCAGGTTGACCACGCCGACGGCGAGCACCACGGCCACCGTCACCACGCCGAACGTGGTCACCGCGGCAGGAGCGCCGAGCACGGCGAGCAGTACCAGGCCGGCCGCGATCGACACCAGCGCCAGCGCGATCGGCAGCGCCCGCTCGCGCCGGTCGGGCACGTGATGGTCGCCGTGGATCCGGCCGGTGCGCCTCAGCAGGCGGATGACGAGGTAGGGCACCACGCCGACGAAGAGCGCCGCGAGCGCTCCCCAGGCGACGCCGAGCAGGGGCGGATCCGCGACGCGCGCGCCGACCACGACCGGCACGAGCACCGCGAGGACCGCCGGGGAGAACACCTCCGTCGCGAGCCGCGCGGCCGCCGATCCGGCCGCCACCGGACTAGATCTTCTCGATCGGCGCGACCTTGATCAGCAGCTTCTTCGCGCCCACCTGGTCGAAGAGCACGTGCGCGACGCGCTTCGAGCCCTCGCCCGTCACCGCGTTCACGCGCCCCTCACCGAAGTCGGTGTGCCGGATGCGGTCGCCCGCGATCAGCTCGAGGTCGCCGTTGTCGCGCACCATGCCGGTGATCCGGTTCGGGAACTCGCCCTTGGCCTTCGGCGCCGCGGCGAGCGCCTCCCGGAACTCGGTGTTCGATCGCGACTTGCCGAAGCCGGGCCGCTGAGCGTTCAGGGCCCGGGGCTGCGTGCCGCCGCGCGAGGTCGCCGCGCCGGGCGACTGGCGCCACTGGATCAGCTCTCCCGGGATCTCCTGCAGGAACCGGCTCGGCATCGCGACCGACGTCTCGCCGTACTGCGCGCGGGTCATCGCGAGCGAGAGGTAGAGGCGCTTGCGGGCCCGGGTGATCCCCACGTAGAACAGCCGCCGCTCCTCGGCCGGGCCGCCGGGCTCGTTCGCCGAGATGCGGTGCGGGAGCAGGTCCTCCTCGATGCCGGTGAGGAACACGGCGTCGTACTCGAGGCCCTTCGCCGTGTGCAGCGTCATCAGCGAGACGGTGCCGGAGTCGTCGTCGAGGTCGTCGGCCGCGGCGACCAGCGAGACCTCGGTGAGGAAGTCCACGAGCCCGCCGTCCGGGTTGTTGCGCGCGAACTCCTTGGTGACGGCGATGAGCTCGTCGACGTTCTCGGCGCGGGCCTCGTCCTGCGGGTCGCGGCTGGCGCGGAGCATGTCGAGGTAGCCGCTGCGGGTGAGGAGCGCCGTCAGCACCTCGTGCACCTTCGCCTCGCCGCCCTCCCGTGCGGGGTCGAGCATCAGCGCGCACTCGTCGAGGAGGGTCGCGAGGTCGACGATCGCCTTCGTCACCTTCGGGCCCATCCCGAGCGAGCCGGCGTTGCGCATCGCCTCCCGCAGGGTCACCGCGTTGGTGTCGGCGAACGACTGCAGCTGCGCCTCCGTCGCGGGGCCGATGCCCCGCTTCGGAGTGTTCATGATGCGCCGCAGCGCCAGCACGTCGGCCGGGTTCGCCACCGTGATCAGGTACGCCAGTGCGTCCTTGATCTCGGCGCGCTCGTAAAACTTCGTGCCGCCCAGGATCCGGTAGGGCAGCGCGGAGCGGATGAAGATCTCCTCCAGCGCGCGGGTCTGCGCGTTGGTGCGGTAGAAGACCGCGATCTCGTCGTAGCCGGTGCCCGCCGCGTGCAGGCGGGCGATCTCGTCGACCACGAACTGCGCCTCGTCGTGACCCGAGTACCCGGTGTAGCCGACGATCTTCTCCCCGTCGCCGCTGGAGGACCAGAGGTTCTTCGCGCGACGGTCGAAGTTGTTCGAGATGACGGCGTTGGCCGCCGAGAGGATGTTCTGCGTCGAGCGGTAGTTCTGCTCGAGCAGGATCACGCGGCAGCCCGGGAAGTCGCGCTCGAACTCGACGATGTTGCGGATGTCGGCGCCGCGGAACGCGTAGATGGACTGGTCCGAGTCGCCGACGACGGTGAGCGAGGCCCCCGGGATGGAGCCGTCGGCCGTGACCGGTCCGCGGTAGGGGCGGTCGAACTGCGCCGCGGCCATCGTCGCCGGCGGCACGGGCCGGGTCAGCTCGTGGATCAGCGAGTACTGGGCGTGGTTCGTGTCCTGGTACTCGTCGACCAGCACGTGGCGGAAGCGCCGCTGGTACTTCGCGGCGACGTGCGGGAAGGCGCGGAAGAGGTAGACGGTCTGCGCGATCAGGTCGTCGAAGTCGAACGCGTTCGCCCCCTCGAGCGCCCGCGAGTAGGCCCGGAAGACCTGGAGGAACATCTCCTCGTTCGGGTCGCTGAGGTTCGCGGTGCGGGCGTAGGAGTCGACGTCGGCGAGCTCGTTCTTGAGCTTGGAGATCTTCGCGGAGGCGCTCGCGACGGTGATCCCGAGCGAGTCGGCCTCGAGGTCCTTCACGATGCGCTTGAGCAGGGCGCGCTGATCGCCCGAGTCGTAGATCGTGAACGACTTGGTCATGCCGAAGTTCTCGGCCTCGCGGCGCAGGATCCGCACGCACGCGGAGTGGAAGGTCGAGATCCACATCCCCTCGGCGCTCTGCCCCACCAGCTTCTCGACGCGCTCGCGCATCTCGGCCGCGGCCTTGTTGGTGAACGTGATCGCGAGGATCTGGCTCGGCCAGGCCTCGCCGTTGCCCAGGAGGCTCGCGATGCGCCGGGTGAGGACGCTGGTCTTGCCCGAGCCCGCACCCGCGACGATGAGCAGCGCGTCTCCGCGGTACTCGACCGCCTCGCGCTGCTGGGGGTTCAGCCCCGCGACGAGCTGCTCGTGCGCCGGGTCGGTGCGGGGCGCGTCCCCGGGGCCGCCGGGGGGGCCGACGATGACCGGGGTGGCGCGGGAGTCGCTCGGATCGAAGAGGAAGCTCATGTCCCTCCGAGTGTAGATCGCCCCTCCGACACCGGGAGCGGTCAGGCGGTCCGCTGACGCGGCGCGGGCGAGGTGAGTGCCCCACCGACGTCCAGTCCGCGCCACGCGAGGGAGAAGCCGAGCACGGCGAGCGCCGACGTCGACACCGCCAGGAGCTGCAGGAGCGCGAAGGCGGTGAGGTCCTTCGTGTCGTCGGGGTAGTACTGGATGCCCTGGACGGCGAGAGCCGCGAGCAGCAGCACCACGATCACCGAGCACACCAGGAGCAACCGGTTCACCCCGCGCCGCGCGGGCCTCTTCGGCGCTCGGCCCACCTGGGCCCTGGTGGTCAGCCACGCGCAGGCGGCGGAGGCGGAGGCGAGCGCGACGAGGTCGGCCCCGAGGACGTCGCTCGCCCGGTGCCAGGAGGCGGCCATCGTCAGGTTGCCGACCAGCACCACGACCGCGCCGCCCAGCGCGAGCACGACGGTCCGCGCGCGCCCGGGGACGACCATCGCCAGGGCGAAGACCACCGAGACGGCCGCCGCGGTGTGCCCACTCGGGAAGCTGCCGCCGGTGTACCAGGAGTCGGTGTCGACCAGCTCGGGCCGCTCGAGGACCACGTTCTTGAGCAGCTGGGTGAGCCCGGCCGTGACGACGATCGAGCCGACGGAGGCGACGGCGAGCGCCGGGCGCCTCCGGATCAGCGCGATCGCCGCGACGAGCAGGGCGCCGACGACCATGGAGAGCGGGGTGACGTCCGCGAGCGCCCCCGCGGCGGCGCCGGTGGCGCGGCCGAAGACGAGGTCGGCGCCCCGGAGCCCCGAGTTCTCGACGCCCTGGCCCTGAGGGGTGAGCACGGCGAGCCAGTAGACGACGGCGACGCCGATCACGGCGAGGACGGCGGTGGTGATCCAGCGGCGGGTGATGCGCTCTCGGGTGGACACGGGGCCTCCTCTCGAGGGTCGGGCGGGCGGTGGTGAGCCGATGATGCCAGCGCAGCCTCCGCGTCCGCTCGGCACGCGCCGGAGGAGCGCCCGATCACGATCCGGGTTCAGCCGCGGAGCAGGCGCTCCTGCTCGGCCGCCCGCGCCTCGATCGCCAGATCGGGCTGGTCGGCGAAGACGCCGTCCACTCCCGAGCGGAGGATCATCGCGAACTCCTCCTGCCAGCCGCCGTACTCCGCCGGGTCCTTCCCGCGGCGGTGCACCTTCTCGAGGAACCGGTTCTCGGCGCGCAGCGTCCAGCAGTAGACCTCGAGCCCGGCCGCGTGCGCGTCCTCGACGAGCGGACCGGTCCCCGTCGCCCGGCCGGCCGCGTCCCGCGAGAAGAGCATGCTCTTGTCGACGCTGATCCCGTCGACGGCTCCGGCGAGGTTCCGCAGTCCCGCCGGCGTGGTGAAGGCGGAGTAGGGGGCCGCGTCGGCGCCGTGGGCGGCCACGAGGTCGGGCGGGGCGCCGCGCGACTCGAGCAGGTAGATCCGGCGGGCGCCGACTCCGCTCACCGCGAGCCGCTCCAGAACGGTCTTCTCGAAGCTCTCGATCGTGAGCCGCGGGTCGCGCGGACCCCAGCCCGCGGCGGCGAGCTCCTCGCGCAGCAGCACGTCCAGCGGCAGCCCGATCCCGGCGAAGTACGTCGCGTGCTTGATCTCGGCGACGAGCCCCGGCGGAGCGAGCGGATCGTCCTCCGCCGCCCGGTCCAGCAGCGCCAGCAGCTCCCTGAAGCGCAGCAGCGGGAACTGCCCGTCGAACGTGGCGCTGGAGCCGCGCACCGCCGGCAGCCGCTCGCGGGCCCGCAGCTCCGACAGCTCGTCCCAGGTGAAGTCCTCGGTGAACCAGCCGGTGATCTCGCGGCCGTCGATCCGCTTGGTGGTGCGGCGCGCAGCGAACTCCGGGCGCTTCTCGACGTCCGTCGTGCCGGAGATCTCGTTCTCGTGGCGGAGGACGAGCACGCCGTCGCGGGTCGCCACCAGATCGGGCTCGAGCGCATCGGCGCCCAGCGCGATCGCCAGCTCGTAGGCGGAGCGGGTGTGCTCCGGTCGGTAGCCGCTCGCTCCGCGGTGGCCGATGACGAGCGGTGACTGACGCGCGGGCATGCCGCGATCCTACGGGCGGCACTGCGCGGCTCGCAGCGGAGTCGAGGTCCGCTCGAAGAGAACAGCCAGACTCTGAGAGGTGCTCTCAGATATGGTGGTGTCCATCGTCGCAGTCCTCTCGGATCCGCGGCGCACCCCGCACCCACAGCGACTCAGATCCGCGAGTTCCCTCGGAGACCAGCGCACCTGAGAGAAGAGGAACCATGGCAAGCAACAATCCGGCCTTCGGACGCCCGGAGTTCAGCAACCGCGGCTACGCCGGCCGCGTGCAGGACCTCCCGGACGTCTCCCCCGGCACGCTCGACCAGATGTACTCCCGTCCGGCCGCCGGCTCCGTCGAGACCGACCGGATGACGGTCGAGGACACCCTCGCCAAGACCGCCCTCGCCTTCGTCGTGCTCCTCGCGGGTGCGGCCGTCGGCTGGTTCGTCCCGGACCTGATGCTCCCCGCCGTGCTCGTCGCGCTGGTGCTGGGCATCGTCAACGCCTTCAAGAAGCAGCCGTCGCCGGCCCTGATCCTCGGCTACGCCGCGACCCAGGGCATCGCGGTCGGTGCGATCTCGAAGTTCTTCGAGAGCGCGTACGCCGGAGCGGTCGTCCAGGCCCTCATGGCGACCGTCATCGTGATCGGCGTCACCCTGGCGCTGTTCATGAACGGCAAGATCCGCACCTCGCCGAAGCTCAACAAGATCTTCTTCATCGGCATGATCAGCTACGCGGTGTTCTCGCTGGTGAACCTGGGCCTCGGCCTCTTCGGCGTCGGCGGCGGCTTCGGTCTCCGCACCGGCTTCATCGGCATCGTGATCGGCCTCATCGCCGTCGCGCTCGCCACGTACTCGCTCGTGATGGACTTCGAGTTCATCCAGCAGGGCGTGCGCAACCGCCTCCCCCGCATCTACGGCTGGACCGGCGCCTACGGCATCCTGGTCACCGTCGTCTGGATGTACCTGGAGATCCTGCGCCTCGTCGCGATCTTCCGTGAGTAGCACGGCGCACCACGTCCGACGGGCGCTCGACCTCCGGGTCGGGCGCCCGTCGTCGTTCCCGGCCCCAGCGCCGTTCCCGGTGCACTGCCGGGAGCGCCTGGCACGATGGAGGGATGAGCGCCGCAGACTCCCGGATCGTCGGCCTCGACGTCGCACGCGGCCTGGCCGTCCTCGGCATGTTCGCCGCCCACCTCGCCCCGGTCGAGAGCGAGATGCTCTGGAACGGCCGCAGCTCCGTCCTCTTCGCCGTGCTGGCTGGAGTGTCGATCGGGCTGATGACGGGCGGAGCACAGCGCTCCTCGCGGCCCTGGCACGACACGGGATCGATCCTGCTCCGCGGGCTGTACCTGCTCGTCATCGGCGTCGCCCTCACCCTGCTCGGGACGCCGATCGCGGTGATCCTGCCGCACTACGGGGTGATGTTCCTCGTCGCGGCGCTGCTGCTCTTTCTGCCGCGGGCGGTCCTCGCTGTGCTGGTCGCGGCCGCGGCGATCGCCGGGCCCCTCGCGGTCGACGCGCTGACCAGCGCCGGCGGCTCCTGGCTCTCGACCCTGTCGCCCGACGAGGCGCTCCTGGCCGCGCAGCCCCTCATCTGGTTCACCCAGTACTACCCGGTGCCGTCGTGGCTGGCGTACGTGGTGCTCGGCCTCCTGATCGCGCGCTGCGACGTCCGGTCCGCGACCACCCAGCGCTGGGTCGTCGTCGGCGGCGCCGTCTCGGCCGTGCTCGGCTACGGCGGCGGGCGGCTGCTCGGGGGTCCGGAGGCGGTGGAGGCGCACGCCAGCACCACCGCCGAGCTCCTCGGGGCGGGCGGGGTCGCCTGCGTGGTCCTCGGCGCGCTGACGGCTCTGCTGCAGCGGCTGCCGCTCCTGGCACGGGCGGCGACTCCGATCGCGGCCGTCGGTGCGATGCCGCTGACGATCTACTCGCTGCAGCTCGTGGCGCTGGCGGTGTACCTGGTCCCGTACGAGCCGTTCGACTTCGAGGCGTGGCGCAGCTGGACGCTGCTCGGCGTCTTCGTGGTCGGCTCGATCGTCGCCGCTCTCCTCTGGAGGCGGCTCGTGGGGCAGGGCCCGCTGGAGTGGCTGCTCGCGCGCGCGTCGCTGCGGCCTCGGGGTCCGCGCGCGGCGCTGGGTTAGGGTGGCCGGATGATCACGCGTCGCGAGGCCGCTCAGCGCCTCGACATCCCCCTCGAGATGGCGACGCGGCACGGCATCCCCACCCGTCTGTCGGAGGAGGAGCTCGCCGCCCTCGAGCAGGATCCGCCCGCCTGGCTCGTCCAGTCGCGCGCGAACCGCACCGGCAGGCGTCCCGTGTGGGTGATCCTCGACTGCGCCGTCTGCGGCCGCTCCGAGGCCGCCCGCCCGAAGAAGTGGTGGCCCGAGTTCACGTTCCTCGTCTGCGAGGACCACTCCCCCGCCTCCTGGCCGTACCACCCCGAGGGCCACCGCCGCGACGAGTACGACGGCATCGGCACCCGCTTCATCGGCGTGCTCGACACCCCCGCCTGACCTGCGCTCGCGAGCCTGCCGCCTCCGCCTGCACCACGGCCCCCGGACCAGCGCAGACCCGCGTTCCCCGACCACCCGGCAGAAGCCCGCCTCTCGATCGGCACCCCCGGAACGTCCCCGCAGGGCCTCGAACCCCTGACCGCCACTCGGTATGCCTCGCCAGGCACCGGTCACCCCTCACCGATCCCCCGGCCGCACCGCGGCCACCCGTTCCCTGAACAGCCACCTGAGCTCGTTCCCCGACCTGCACCCAGGAACGGCCCCGCAGGGGCTCGTTCCCCTCTACCTGCACCCGGGAACGGCCCCGCAGGGGCTCGTTCCCCTCTACCTGCACCCAGGAACGGCCCCGCAGGGGCTCGTTCCGCACCCGCTCCCCTCAACAAGAAACGGCCCCCTTCGAAGGGAGCCGTTCCTGACGTTCCGCGGGTCTCCGCGCGGTCAGCTGCAAGGCGGAGAAGGGCGCGATACCGGAGGTATCGCAACCGCCGACAACGCCGCAGATGACCGTGCGGAGACCCGCGGAATCACTCCCACTCGATGGTGCCGGGGGGCTTGGACGTCACATCCAGCACCACCCGGTTCACGCCGCTCACCTCGTTGGTGATGCGGTTGGAGATTCTGGCGAGGAGGTCGTAGGGCAGGCGGGTCCAGTCGGCGGTCATCGCGTCTTCCGAGGAGACGGGGCGCAGGACGATGGGGTGGCCGTAGGTGCGGCCGTCGCCCTGGACTCCGACGGAGCGGACGTCGGCGAGGAGGACGACGGGGCACTGCCAGATCTCGGTGTCGAGGCCGGCGGCGGTGAGCTCGGCGCGGACGATGGCGTCGGCGTCCTGGAGGAGGTCGAGCCGCTCCTGGGTGACCTCGCCGACGATGCGGATGCCGAGGCCGGGTCCGGGGAAGGGCTGGCGGCCGACGATGACCTCGGGGAGGCCGAGCTCGCGGCCGATCGCGCGGACCTCGTCCTTGAAGAGGGTGCGGAGCGGCTCGACGAGCGCGAACTGCAGGTCCTCGGGGAGTCCGCCGACGTTGTGGTGGGACTTGATGTTGGCGGTGCCGGTGCCGCCGCCGGATTCGACGACGTCGGGGTAGAGCGTGCCCTGGACGAGGAAGTCGATCGTCTCGCCCTCGCCCTGGGCTTCGAGCACGAGCGCTTCGGCGGCGGCCTCGAAGGTGCGGATGAACTCGCGGCCGATGATCTTGCGCTTCTGCTCCGGGTCGCTGACGCCGGCGAGCGCGTCGAGGAACTGCTCGCGCGCGTCGACGGTGACCAGGCGGACGCCGGTCGCGGCGACGTAGTCCTCCTCGACCTGGCGGCGCTCGTCCTTGCGGAGGAGTCCGTGGTCGACGAAGACGCAGGTGAGCTGGTCGCCGATGGCGCGGTGCACGATCGCAGCGGCGACGGCGGAGTCGACTCCGCCGGACAGGCCGCAGATCACGCGTCCGGTGCCGACCTGCTCGCGGATCACGGCGACCTGGTCGTCGATCACGTTGGAGGAGTTCCAGTCGGCCGGGATGCCCGCGGCACGGTGGAGGAAGTTCTCGATGACGGCCTGGCCGTAGGCGGAGTGCTTGACCTCGGGGTGCCACTGCACGCCGTAGAGGCGGCGCTCGTCGTTGCCGAAGGCCGCGACCGGGGTGGAGCTCGTGGAGGCGAGGACCTCGAAGCCCTCGGGCGCCTGTGCGACCGAGTCGCCGTGGCTCATCCACACCGTCTGGTCGGCGGGCTGCTCGCCGAGGAGCACGCCACCGTCGGTCGAGAGGGCGGCGTCCGTCGCTCCGTACTCGCGCAGCCCCGTGTTGGCGACCTCGCCGCCGAGCGTCTTCGCCATCACCTGGAAGCCGTAGCAGATGCCCAGGACCGGGATCCCGAGGTCGAAGATCGCGGGGTCGAGCTGCGGGGCGCCCTCCTCGTAAACGCTGGAGGGGCCGCCCGAGAGGATGATGCCGACGGGCGACTTCGCGGCGATCTCGGCGGCCGTGGCGTCGGAGGGCACGATCTCGGAGTAGACGTTCGCCTCGCGGACCCGGCGGGCGATCAGCTGCGCGTACTGCGCGCCGAAGTCGACGACGAGGACGGGCTGCGCGGCCAGGTGCGGCTGGGGAGCGGTGGGCTGCTCGCTAATGGGGGGCCTCCACGGAGTCGGTCGGGGTCTTCGGGTCGGTACCGGCGGTCCGGCGCTCGAGGTACTGCTCGACCTCGCGGGCGATGCGGGTCTCGACGAAGAAGGAGAGGGTGGGCACCACGCCGCCGAGCGCGATGAGCACGAAGCGCGTGAACGGCCAGCGCATGAGGCTCCACAGGCGGAAGTCGGCGAAGAGGTAGACGACGTAGAACCAGCCGTGCGCGATCAGGATGCCGGTGGACAGGTTCGCGCCGGTGCCGCTCGACGTGAACTCGCCTCCGGGCACCTCGTACATCGGGGCGAAGTGCAGGACGCCCTGCTGGCCGAAGGCGAACAGCTCGAGGTGGAAGACGTACTTGAGGAGCATCTCCGCGCAGAGCAGGAGCAGCATCACGCCGGTGATGATCGAGGTCACCCGGTAGAAGCGCAGCGCGCTCCGGATCGCAGGGAACTGCGCGGGCTTGGGCTCGAGGGGCATGACGACCAGTTTACGGTGCGGGGGCGGGGGCCTCGGCCCGGTCGCTTAGGTCGGCGCGGGCGCGCTCCTCGGCGTCGAGCGCCTCCTCGGCCTCGCGCTCCCACGCGTCCTTGACGAGGCGGAACCAGAGGTAGAGGGCGAAGCCGGCGAAGACGACCCACTCGATCGCGTAGAAGACGTTGAGCCAGTTCAGCGAGACGTCGCTCACGCGCGCCGGGGAGTCGATGGCCCCGAGGCCGGCGACCGGCTCGTCGACGACGACGTAGCCCTGGTAGACGTCCTGCGGCGGGTCCGGCCAGCGGTTGATCAGCGCGGGGACGGAGAGCGCGGTGAGGGTGGCGGGGTCCAGGCCCTCCGCCGGCACCTCCGCGGCCTCGTTGGCCACGAGGCGGCCGGTGAAGGAGGAGGGCGCCTGCTCGCTCCCGCTGTTGAGCGCGTCCGCGACGGACTGCGCCTGCGCCTCGTCCTGCGTCCAGCCGTAGGCGAGCACCAGGTCGGCGTCGGCGGTGCGGGTGCGGGCGATGACCCACCAGCCCGGCTGCTCGCCGTTCAGGCGGCCGCCGAGGATCTCGGCACCGCCCGGCACGAAGACGGACGAGCCCTCCACGCGCTGTCCGTCGGCGGTCGCCGTGATCGAGCGGGAGGGGGCCGCGACCTCGGCGAGCGGGAGCGTCGTCTCCGACACTCCGGAGTCGGGCGCGGCGGCTTCGACCGCGCGTCCGACCTGCCACTGCCCGAGCGCGGCGAAGAGCCCGGCGATCAGGAGTGCGAGCGCCAGCGCGGCGATCCAGCGCGGGCGCCGGGCCACCTGCCCGACCGTGCTCTGCGTCATTCGTCCCTCGTCCGCCCTCGATCCGTGCGGTGTCCCGCGGGCCGGATCGAGCCTAACCCGTGAGTGTGGGAGCTCCGTGGGATCAGTAGTCGGGCTCCCTCGGGCGGCGGGGCCGGGCGTCGTCGGCGCCGTCGGACTGCTGCATCGCCTGGTCGATGAGCGCCTGGCGCATCGGATCGGGGAACTCGTCGTCGAGCTCGTCCGGCTCCGCGGGGCGCCTCGGAGGAGCGGGGGCCTCCTCCGCGGAGACGGCGGGCGCGGCCATCGCCGCCTCCACGAGAGCGAAGTCCTCCTCGTCCATGGCCGTGGCCGCTGCGGGTGCCGGGCGGTGCCGCCGCCGCGAGAGGAACGCGCCGATGCTCTCGGAGCGCGAGGCGAGGATCGGCCCGACGATCGCCATGATCAGCACGTAGAGGCCGGCGAAGGGCTGGATCCGCTCGTCGAGCCCCGCCGAGAGCGAGAGCGTCGCCAGGATGAGCGCGAACTCGCCGCGGTTGTGCAGGATGAACGCCGCGTTCAGGCCCGCGCGCGGTCCGAGCTTGTTGAGCCACGCGACGAACTGCCCCGCGCCGAGGTTCAGGACGATGGTCATCACCGCGGCGATCAGCACCGGGACCACGACGCTCGGGAACGCACCGGGATCCAGCCCGAGACCGAAGTTGACGAAGAAGAAGGCTCCGAACACGTCGCGCAGCGGGATCGCGATGTGCTCGACCCTCGACCGGAACCGCGTCGCTCCGATGACCAGTCCGATCAGGAACGCGCCGATGGCGTCCGTCACTCCGAGGACCTCGCCGATGCCGCCGAACAGGATGGCGAGACCGAAGAACAGGATCGTGAACAGCTCGTCGTCGCGGGTGCGGAAGAAGCGGGAGACGACCTTCCCGCCCCAGCGGGCGATCGCGAACATCACCACGAGGAACGCGAACGCGATGACGAGCTTGAGCACCACCGGCCACGGCTCCGTCTCGCCCGAGAGCACGACGGACACGATCGCCAGGTAGACCGCGATGAAGATGTCCTCGACGACCGTGACGCCCAGGATCATCGGCGTCTCGGGGTTCGCCAGGCGCTTGAGCTCGATCAGCAGCTTGGTGACGATCGCGCTCGAGCTCGTCGCCGTGATGCCGGCGATGATCAGCGCCTCGCGGCTCCCCCAGCCCAGCGCGAAGCCGAAGCCGAGGCCGACGGCCATGTTGACCGCGATGTAGGAGCCGCCGGAGAGGATCAGGCGGCCGGCGTTCCCGAAGAACTCGTCCTGGTCGAACTCCAGGCCGAGGTTGAACAGCAGGAGTATCAGCCCGAAGACCGCGGTCAGCTCGATGTAGCTCGACTCGAAGTCGAGCGGGAAGAGGTGGAAGTTCGGGCTCGCGAGGAGCCCGACGACCATGTAGATCGGGATGGCCGGGAGCCCGATCGTCCTCCCCAGCCGGCCGAGGACGTAGGCGACGACGAACAGGACGCCGAGGACGATGAGGTCTTCGCCGTGGTGCATCCTCAGGCTCCGGGCGGGGCGTCGACCGTCTTGGCGAAGCTGCCGGTGCGGAAGAACGCGAACGCCTTGGCGACCTTCTCGGGGCTGCCGGCGACCACGAGGGTGTCGCCGGGGAAGACGCGGAAGTCGGGGGCCGGCGCCGGGTTGGCGGCGTCACCCCGGACCACGGCGACGACGGTCAGCCCGACGATCCCTCGGTCGGCGGGCTTGCCGAGCTGCTGTCCGGCGATGTGGTCGTCGTAGTCGACGGTGAACCAGTCGATCGAGAGGCCCGGGATCTGGTCGAGCGCGGTCAGCGACTCCGTGATCTGCGTGCCGCCGAGCAGCTCGGCGAGGGTGTGCGCCTCGTCGTCGCTCAGGCGGAGGGACACCTTGGCGCCGTCCTGGTCGCCCTCGGCGAACGTGATCAGGTCGCTGTGGCCGGAGCGGTGGGCGATGACCCCGACCTTGCCGCCGTCGGCCGTCAGGAACGTGTGCAGAACGCCGACACCGGGCAGTTTGACCCTGCGGACCTCGACCATGCGTGCTCCCTCCGCGCCGTGCGGCGCTCCCACTCGGGACTTCCAGCTTAGGCGCGTGCGGAGCCCTCCTGCCGAGGGAACCCCGACCCGTCGAGGGATCCCGCAGTTTCCCGGCGGGCTCGACGGTCCGGGCTCCACCGCTGTCCACAGGGAGTGGGGTGGAGTCTCTACAGAGGGAGCGGGCGGGAGGGAAAGGTGGGCGGAAGCGTGCAGTGGGGATCTATCGAGACGGGGCGTGAGGCCGGTCGGAAGAGCTCGTGCGGCTGCACCGCGGTACGCGCCGACCGGCGAGTGGGCGGGGGCCTCCGCGGACGAGCGGCAGCGGGCGCGGATCGACGCCGTGGCCGCGACCTGGAGCGCGCCCTTCGTCATCCGCGAGTCGGCGGCAGCGGCGGCGGTCCGGGACGCCCCTTGGTCGAGCCTCTTGCGGAGACCGTGCATGTCGAGGGGCGACGGACCCGGGCAGCCGGACGTGGAACGGCGTCGCGGAGCGCGCGTCCGCCCTCACCCGCACTGATCGACGGACTCGCCGTCTCGGATCTCGCGCAGACCGCCGTCGATCCGAACCGACCCGGCGTTCCTCGGGGGCCGCTCGCCCGAGCACGTGCTTCTCGCCCAGAAGCGCCGGGAAGACCGTATTCGCGCGCGCGGGTCCGCAGTGTCGTCCGCCGGGCTGGCGCGAGGCCTACGACGCCAGCACGTCCGGCCGGCCCGCGCCGGCGTCCGCCGCGTCCAGGGACTCCCGGGCCGTCGAAGGAGCCCGCTGTTCGCGGTGGCCTCGACGGTCAGGATCGCCTCGGTCGGTGAGCGTCAGCTGGGCTGGTACGGCGCGACGACGACCTCGACCCGCTGGAACTCCTTGAGGTCGGAGTAGCCGGTCGTCGCCATCGAGCGGCGCAGGGCGCCGATGAGGTTCGCCGTGCCGTCGGCGCCGGTCGCCGGGCCGTAGAGGACCTGCTCGAGGGTGCCGACGGTGCCGACCTCGACGCGGCGGCCGCGCGGCAGCTGCGGGTGGTGCGCCTCCGCGCCCCAGTGCCAGCCGCCGCCCGGAGCGTCGGTCGCGCGCGCCAGCGCCGAGCCGAGCATCACGGCGTCCGCGCCCACCGCGACGGCCTTCACGATGTCGCCGGAGGTGCCGAGGCCGCCGTCCGCGATGACGTGCACGTAGCGTCCGCCCGACTCGTCGAGGTAGTCGCGGCGAGCGCCGGCGACATCGGCGACCGCGGTCGCCATCGGAGCCTGGATGCCGAGCGTCGTGCGGGTGGTGGAGGCGGCACCGCCGCCGAACCCGACGAGGACGCCCGCGGCGCCCGTGCGCATGAGGTGCAGGGCCGCGGTGTAGGTGGAGGCGCCGCCGACGATGACGGGCACGTCGAGCTCGTAGATGAACTTCTTGAGGTTCAGCGGCTCGGTGTCGCGCGAGACGTGCTCGGCCGAGACGGTCGTGCCGCGGATGACGAACACGTCGACCCCGGCGTCGACGACGGTCTGGTACAGCTCCGCGGTCCGCTGGGGCGACAGGGCCCCGGCGACGGTCACGCCCGCGGCGCGGATCTCGGCCAGGCGCGCGGTCACCAGCTCGGGGCGGATCGGAGCGGAGTAGATCTCCTGCATCCGCTGCGTCGCGGTCTCGGCCGGAAGCCGGCGGATCTCCTCGAGCAGCGGCTCCGGGTCCTCGTACCGCGTCCACAGACCCTCGAGGTCGAGGACGCCCAGCGCCCCCAGATGCCCGAGCCGGATCGCCGTCGCCGGCGACACCACCGAGTCCATCGGCGCGGCGAGGATCGGCGTCGCGAACTGGTACGCGTCGATCGACCACTTCACCGACACGACCTCGGGGTCGCGCGTCCGGCGGCTCGGGACGACGGCGATGTCGTCGAAGGCGTACGCGCGGCGGGCGCGCTTGGCGCGCCCGATCTCGATCTCCATGACGCTGAGTTTACTGTGGCTCGCTCGTCGCTCGCCCGCGGTCGGCCCGAGCGGGCGGTCGCGTTCCGCAGAGCGGGTCGCGTCCGCGCTACGACGATCCGCTCGCACGCGGATCGCCGGTTACCGCTGAGCGGTGTCAGCCGCGGCTCACGACCGCCCGCTCGTCGCTCGCCCGCGGTCGGCCCCAGCGGATGGTCGCGTTCCGAAGAGCGGGTCGCGTCCGCGCTACGACGATCCGCTGGAACGCGGATCACCGGCTACCGCTCCCACCGGGCTCCGCACCAGGCCGCGATCGACGCGAGCGGGCGCACACCACCAGCAGGTGGAGCCAGCGCGGCCGCCACCACGATTCGCTGCAAAGCGGGAAGCCCGTCCCCACTCCGTCGCGCTCGCGCGCGGTGCACGACCACTCCCCCGTCGGCACAGGCGGAAGCCTCCCCCCGCAGTCGCGGCGGCGCCTCGCGCCGCTCGCGCTGCGTCCCCCGGTCCTCAGCCGAGGACCGGTGCTCGTCTCCCGGAGGGAGGCGGCGGATCGGGATCGCGGCCCCTCCGGCGTGGTGGGCGTATGGGCCGCAGGCCCATCGGGCAGAGGGGCCGCGATCCCGATCCGCCGCCGGCCCCCACCAGACCCCTCAGCGCCGGTAGTTCGGCGCCTCCACCACCATCTGCACATCGTGCGGGTGCGACTCCTTCAGCCCGGCCGCCGTGATTCGCACGAACTTCCCGCGCTCCTTCAGCTCGGGGATGGTGCGCGCTCCGACGTAGAACATCGACTGGCGGAGCCCGCCGGCGAGCTGGTACGCCACGTTCGCGAGCGGGCCGCGGTAGGGCACCTGGCCCTCGATGCCCTCGGCGATCAGCTTGTCGTCGGTGGGCACGTCGGACTGGAAGTAGCGGTCCTTCGAGTAGGAGGTCCGCTCGCCGCGGGTCTGCAGGGCGCCGAGGGAGCCCATGCCGCGGTAGGTCTTGAACTGCTTGCCGTTCTGGAACACGAGGTCGCCGGGGCTCTCCTCGCAGCCCGCGAGGAGCGAGCCGAGCATCACGGTGTCGGCGCCGGCGACGAGCGCCTTGGCGATGTCGCCGGAGTACTGGAGGCCGCCGTCGGCGATCACGGGGACGCCGGACTCGCGCGCGGCGAGGGACGCCTCGTAGACCGCGGTGACCTGCGGGACTCCGACGCCGGCGACGACGCGGGTGGTGCAGATCGAGCCGGGGCCGACGCCGACCTTGATGGCGTCGGCGCCCGCGTCGACGAGGGCCTGCGCCCCGGAGCGGGTCGCGACGTTGCCGCCGATGACGTCAACGCCGGCGAACGCGGAGTCGGACTTCAGGCGGCCGATGATGTCGAGCACGCCGGCGGAGTCGCCGTTGGCGGTGTCGACGACGATCACGTCGACGCCCGCGTCGAGCAGGGCGGTGGCGCGCTGCCAGGCGTCGCCGAAGAAGCCGATCGCGGCGCCGACCCGGAGGCGGCCCTCGTCGTCCTTCGTGGCGTTGGGGTACTGCTCCGACTTGTCGAAGTCCTTGACCGTGATGAGGCCGGCGAGCTTGCCCTGCGCGTCGACGAGCGGCAGCTTCTCGATCTTGTGCTGCGCGAAGAGGGCGATGACCTCGCTGTCGGGGATGCCGACGCGGCCCGTGATCAGGCCGGTGCTGGTCATCACGTCGCGGACGAGCGTGGTCGCCTTCTCGAACGGCGAGACGAAGCGCATGTCGCGGTTGGTGATGATGCCCACGAGCACGCCGGTGGAGTCGACGACGGGGAGGCCGCTGATCCGGTACTGGCCGCAGAGGTCGTCGACCTGGGCGACGGTGGCGTCCGGGGTGGTGGTGACGGGGTTCGAGACCATGCCCGACTCGCTCCGCTTCACCCGGTCGACCTGGTCGGCCTGGTCGGCGATGGAGAGGTTGCGGTGCAGGACGCCGAGGCCGCCCTGGCGGGCCATCGCGATCGCCATGCGCGCCTCGGTGACGGTGTCCATCGCCGCGGAGAGCAGCGGGGTCGCCACGCTGATGCGCTTGGTGAGACGGGAGGCCGTGTCGGCCTCGCTCGGGATGACGTCGGTGTGCCCTGGGAGGAGCATGACGTCGTCGTAGGTGAGTCCGAGGAATCCGAAGGGATCCGGCTGGTCCATCAATGCCCCTTAGCAGGTCGAGTGCGGGAGCCCGGAGAGGACGGGAGGAGTCCGCTCACGAGCGCCACGGTTGTTCGATCTTAAGCGCCGGGAGGCTCGCGGTATTCCTCGACGGCGCGGCCGCCGGGCCGCGGATGGGCGCTGGAGCGCTCTCCTCTCCCTCATAATGTCGTCACGCGTAAGTGCGGACGGTGAAACACCGCCGACACATGCGGAACGTATGGTCAACCAACGTTGTTTGACGACGGCGATTCGGGCGTGCCCGGAGACCCCATCCGTCTGTGCACCCTGACGAGAGGTAGACGTCTTGCTCACAGCCAGCCGTTCGATGCGCCGCCAGCGCTCGACGACCCTGCATCCGACGGACCGGGAGGCGCCCCGTGGATAGGAGACGCCCGAGGCTCCGAGACCGGCTCCTGTCCCTGGGTCTGCTCGCCGCGACCCTCACCGGGATCGCCGCGGCGGCCCCCGCCGCACTCGCCGCCACCACCGCCGACCAGTCGATCATCGCCTGGGTCCGCGTGCAGGGGACGAACGAGAACCTGACGGGGGTGACCGTCGAGATCGGCGGCGACGCCTCCGCGACCGTGACCACCGGCGAGGACGGCCGGGCCACGTTCCCCCTCGACGCCGCGGGCACCTACACGGTGACCGTCGACGAGGAGTCCCTGCCCGCCGACAAGGGCTACCCCGCCGCGGGTCAGAACCCGAAGCAGGTGAAGATCGTCGCCTCGCAGAACCAGATCGTGAACTTCATCGTCTCGACGGCCAACCCGAAGGGCTCCGGAGCGACCGTCCCGGTCCCGACGGACTCCGCGGCTCCGACGAGCCCCGCGACCGAGGGCACGACCGGCAACGACGCGACGAACCCCGACGGGACGTCCAACGCGGTGAACCAGCCGGTGTCGGCCGACACGTTCTGGATCATCTTCTGGCCGAAGGTCGTCACCGGCCTGATCTTCGGGCTCCTGATCGCCCTCGCGGCGATCGGCGCCTCGCTGATCTACGGCGTGACCGGCCTGAACAACTTCGCCCACGGCGAGCTGGTCACCTTCGGCGCGCTGATGGCGTACCTCTTCTCCGGGGTCTTCGGACTCCCGGCGCTGCTGGCCATCCCGATCGCGGTGATCCTCGGCGGGGCCTTCGGCTTCGTCCAGGACGGACTGCTCTGGAAGCCGCTGCGGAAGAAGGGCATCCAGCTCATCCCGCTGATGATCGTGACGATCGGCCTCTCGCTGGCCCTGCGCTACGTGTTCGTCTTCTTCTTCGGAGCCGACCGCCTCTCGCTCCCCAACAGCACCGCTCCGTTCTTCACGGTGCCGGAGCTCGGGATCAGCCTGAAGTTCACCGACATCGTCGGCGCCGTCGTCGGCGTCGTCTGCATCGTCGCCGTGGCCTACGTCCTCACGAAGACGAAGATCGGCAAGGCGATGCGGGCGGTCTCGGACAACCGGGCCCTCGCCTCCGCCTCGGGCATCAACGTCGAGCGCGTCATCCGCGTCGTCTGGGTGATGTCGGGCGCTCTCGCCGCGCTGGCGGGCGTCTACATCGGCTACTACCAGTCGCTGCGCTGGGACACGGGAGCGTCGATCCTGCTGCTGATCTTCGCGGCGATCACGCTCGGCGGACTCGGCTCCGCCTACGGCGCGCTGGTCGGCTCGCTCATCATCGGACTGATGATGAACATCTCGACGATCTGGATCCCGGAGAACCTCAAGTACGTGGCTCCGCTCGTTCTCATGATCATCATCCTCCTGGTCAGGCCGCAGGGAATCCTGGGCCGCAAGGAACGGATCGGCTAGGACACCATGAACCTCAACTTCATCTGGCTGGCGATCGGGCAGATCGTCGATCCCACTGTCGCCGCGTACGCGCTGGCGACCATCGGCCTGGTCATCCACTTCGGATTCACGGGGCTGCTCAACTTCGGACAGGCCGGCTTCATGGCAGTGGGCGGCTACGCCTTCGCCATCACCTCGGTCAAGTTCGAATGGCCCGTCTGGGGCTCCTTCCTCGCGACGATCGTCGCGGCGACCGTCTTCGCGCTCATCCTGGGCATCCCGACGCTCCGGCTGCGGGCCGACTACCTCTCGATCGTGACGATCGCGGCGGCGGAGATCATCCGGCTCTCGGTCAAGACCCCCGAGTTCTCGGCGATCACCGGCGGCTCGGAGGGCATCAACGGCGCGGCGAAGGCGTTCAACGACCTCAACCCGCTCCCCGAGGGCCGCTGGGGCATCGGCGTCCTCACCTACAGCCAGGACCAGTGGTGGGTGCGGATCGTCGGCTGGGGCCTCGTGCTCCTGGCCTGCCTCCTGGTGTTCCTCCTGATGCGCAGCCCCTGGGGCCGCGTCATCAAGGGCATCCGCGAGGACGAGGACGCCGTGCGCTCGCTCGGCAAGAACGTCTTCTCGTACAAGATCCAGGCGCTCATCCTGGGCGGCGTGCTCGGAGGCCTCGCAGGAGCGCTGTTCATCCTCCCCCGCTCGCTCCAGCCCGACAACTACGGCACCCAGCTCACGTTCTTCCTCTACACGATCATGCTGCTGGGCGGCGCCGCGACGGTCTTCGGACCCGTCGTCGGCTCGATCATCTTCTGGGTCGTCCTCGGTCTGACCGACGGACTGCTCACGCTCGGGATCGACACCGGGGTCCTCAACAACGACCTCATCCGCCTCACCACCGTGCAGACCGGACCCATCCGGTTCATCGTGGTGGGGGTAGCCCTCATGCTCCTGGTGATCTTCAGACCCCAGGGGATCTTCGGCAAGAAGAAGGATCTGCACTTTGCCTAAGACGCCGGTCTCGGACATCACCGAGGAAGCAATCGTCCCCGGGGTCAGGAAGAAGGACCCCATCGTCGTCGCCGACAACGTCAGCCGCCGCTTCGGCGGCCTGACCGCGGTCGACGTCGAGCACCTCGAGATCCCCCGCGGATCCATCACCGCCCTGATCGGCCCGAACGGAGCCGGCAAGACCACGTTCTTCAACCTGCTGACGGGCTTCGACAAGCCCAACACCGGCAAGTGGAACTTCAAGGGCAAGAACCTCGCCAACGTCCCGGCCTACCGGGTGTCGCGGATGGGCATGGTGCGCACGTTCCAGCTCACCAAGGCGCTCGGCGGCATGACGGTGCTCGAGAACATGCTGCTCGGCGCGAAGGGGCAGAAGGGCGAGAACATCTTCACCTCGCTCATCCGCCCGCTGTGGTCGAAGGAGGAGGACTCGATCGAGCAGCGCGCGATCCGCCTGCTCGAGAAGTTCAAGCTGGACACGAAGCGGGACGACTACGCGTCGAGCCTGTCGGGCGGCCAGAAGAAGCTGCTCGAGATGGCGCGGGCGCTGATGTCGGAGCCCGAGCTCGTCATGCTCGACGAGCCGATGGCCGGGGTGAACCCGGCGCTGACGCAGTCGCTCCTGGGCCACATCGTGAACCTGAAGGACGAGGGCATGACCGTGCTCTTCGTCGAGCACGACATGCACATGGTCAACACGATCGCCGACTGGGTGATCGTGATGGCCGAGGGCAAGGTCGTCGCCGAGGGCCCGCCCTCGACCGTGATGAACGACCCGGCCGTCATCGACGCGTACCTGGGCGCGCACCACGACACCGACCTGGGCACGATCGAGGGCCAGCTCGAGATCGCCGAGGAGATGGACTCCGACCTCGTCCGCGAGGACGTGGAGCGGCAGGCGGAGCAGGCCGGCGTCCCGACGCCCGGCCACGACGCTCCGGCGGCCGGAACGGCGTCCCCGTCGGCCTCCGCGCCGACGAGCGTCGCCCCGACGACCGACGCCCCGGCCGTCGAATTCGAGAAGGACGAGAGATGACCGCCGACACGACGACTCCGAACACCCTCGAGACGCACGATCTGCACGCGGGCTACGTGCCGGGGGTCAACATCCTCAACGGCTCGAACGTCTACGTGAAGCGCGGCGAGCTCGTCGGGATCATCGGCCCGAACGGTGCAGGCAAGTCGACGCTGCTGAAGGCGATGTTCGGCCTGGTCAACATCCGCCAGGGCACCGTCCTGCTGAACGGCGAGGACATCACCGGCCTCAAGGCCGACAAGCTGGTGTCCAAGGGCGTGGGCTTCGTGCCGCAGAACAACAACGTCTTCCCGTCGCTCACCATCGAGGAGAACCTCGAGATGGGCATGTACCAGAAGCCGAAGCTGTACAAGGAGCGGCTCGAGTTCGTCACCGAGCTCTTCCCGGAGCTCAGCAAGCGGCTCAAGCAGCGCTCGGGGTCGCTCTCGGGCGGTGAGCGCCAGATGGTGGCGATGTCGCGGGCTCTGATGATGGACCCGTCGATGCTGCTGCTCGACGAGCCCAGCGCCGGCCTGTCCCCGATGCGGCAGGACGAGACCTTCGTCAACGTGCAGCGGATCAACCGCGCGGGCGTCTCGATCATGATCGTCGAGCAGAACGCGCGGCGGGCGCTGCAGATCTGCGACCGCGGCTACGTCCTCGACCAGGGCCGCGACGCCTACGAGGGCGCGGGCCGGGAGCTGATGAACGATCCGAAGGTCATCGAGCTCTACCTGGGCACGCTCGCGACGACCAACGAGGTCACCACGAGCACCCCGACCGTCGGCGGCTGACCCCCGCTGCGAAGGGCCCGTCGTCTCCGGACGGCGGGCCCTTCGTCGTTGCCGGGGCGCGGAGCGGGCGCGAGCGGGCCGAGGGGCCGGTGCGGCTCCGGGGCGGAGGCGGGGCCGCTCGCGCAGGGCGCCGGGCGGCTCGGAGACCACTCCGAGCAGGGCGGGAAGGCAGGCGGCTCGGTGCCCGGAGACGCGCCGGCAAGGGGTGCCGCAGAAGGGAGGCGGGGGGGCCGCTCTCCCGGCGCGGACAGGCCTTCACCGGTCTCTCCGCGATGCCCGCCGAACCCCCGGGAAGTCGGCGGAACGGCGGGCCGGACCCTCGGTCTCCTGTCCGCGGGACGAGGGCAGGACAGCGAGAGTCTCTCCGCACCAGCGACACCCACGAGGGGGACAGGATATCGCCCTGCCTGCCGTAGTTTTGGGTACACGGGACAGCCCTGCAGGGGGACGTCCCGCTCCCCTCTCCCCCGGTAGGGACCGCGATCGGCCGCCGATCTCCTCCCCTCCCCGCAGCGCCTCGAGCGCCGCGTCGTCCGCCTCGAAGGAGCCGACCATGAAGAGATACACCCCCGCCCCTGTGGAACTCGGAGCCGGCTTCGGCACCGGTGCGATCGGCGACTACGAGCGCTGGCGCGTCGTCGGCGTCTACGCCCAGGTCGTCATCGCCGAGACCACCGGCGGCAAGCGCCGCAACTACAGCCGTTCCTTCGTCACGTACCGCCTGGCGCAGGAGGCGGAGCTGCTCCGCGCCTCCTAGGCCCTCCGCACTCCACGAGCGCGCGTCCTCCCACTGGAGGGCGCGCGCTTCTGCGTTCCCGCTCGACGTCGTCGCTCCCGCCCGCGGTTCGGCAGGGCGCCCCCTCGAGGCCGGGAGAGGCGCTCGGAGGCGCGTACAGGCCGTCAGAGCCGCTCCTCCTCCCGGGTGGCTCCTCGACGCCACGCCGGGCCCTGGACGCCGCGGAGCCGTCCGCCCGCACCCGACAGCGGCCACCCTCCCGGACGACCGCCGCGCCTCGCTGCGTCCGCACGACCGGCGCGTCTCCTGCTCTCCGCTCCGGGAACGGCGGAGGGGCCCGGTCCGAAGACCGAGCCCCTCAGGGATGCGGCAGGAGCCGCGTCACCGCGTCATCAGTTCAGCGAACCCTCGACGGTCTCCTCGAAGGAGGTGGTGTTGCCCGTGCCGTACTTGTAGATCGAGACCGAGGCCTCGCTGGTGTCGCCGTTCTCGTCGAACGAGATCGGGCCGGAGAGGCCGTCGTAGTCGACGTCCTCGCCGTCGGCGATGAGCTTCGCGCAGTCGGCGAAGGTCGTGCACTTGGTGCCGCCCTCCGAGACCGACATGAGGTTGTCGCGGATGGTCGCACCGTCCGTCGCCTTGCCCTGGAGCGCGGCGAGAGCGGTCAGGACCGTGGCGTCGTACGACTCCGGCGCGTAGCTGAACACGGTCAGCGCGTCGTTGCCCTGCGACTCGACGAGCGACTGCAGCTTGCCCTGGAAGTCCTCGGACGCCTGGACGCCCGGGTTGGTGAACTGGGCGCCGGCGATGTCGACGTTGGTGTCGGACTCGCCGATGACGCCGTAGTTGCCGTCCGTGCCGTAGAGCTTCGAGAAGTCGAAGCCCTTGGCCGAGAGCTGCTCCGCGATGGTCTTGATCTCGTCGAACGAGATGACGACCAGCGCGTCGGGGTTCGGGGCGAGGACCGAGGTCAGCGCCGAGTTGAAGTCGGTCGAGGCCGGCTCGAAGATCTCCTCGGCCGCGACGGATGCTCCGCCCGCCTCGAGGGTCTCCTTGATGTTCTTCTCGAGGCCGGTGCCGTACGCGTCGTTCATGTACAGGATCGAGACGTTGGTCTTGCCGTCGCCGAGGATCTTGTTGCCGAGGATTCGGCCCTGGAGCACGTCCGAGGGAGCGGTGCGCCAGTAGTAGCCGTCGTCGTCGTAGGTCGTGAAGTCCGGCGAGGTGTTGGCCGGCGAGATCTGGACGACGCCCGCCTGGGTCACCTGGTCGATGAAGGTCTTCGAGACGCCCGAGGACGCCGCGCCGATGATGGCGGAGACGTTGTCGGCGATGAGGGACGTGGCCGACTGCGTCGCGATGTCGGTCGTGGTGTCGCCCGAGTCCTTCTGCTCCACGTCGATCGTGATGCCGGCCTTGGCGTCGTTGATGTCGACGACCGCCTGGTCGACGCCCGCGATCTCGGGCGGGCCGAGGACGGCGAGGGTGCCGGTCTGCGGGAGGATCGTGCCGATCTTGAGGGACAGGTCGCCCGAGCCGCTGTCGCCGCTCGATCCGCTGTCGCCGCCGCCGGCGCAGCCGGCGAGGACGAGAGCGCTGGCGCCCAGAATGGCGACGCCGCCGAGGGTTGCCCGGAGGGACCGCGCGCGGGCCGAGCCGGCCTTCGCGTAAACGCCCATGTTGCTCCTTGAGAGGTGTGTGTCAGTGGGAGCGGCGCCGGTGGCAACCGCTCGGCCAACCTAACCTTCGAAGCAGCCGTGAACAATACAGGGGTGTTACCAATACGTTTCGCGACCGGATCGTTACCATTCCGCTGTCGCGCCGCGCCAGGACGACGCGTTCCGCAGATCAGACGGAGGATCGGCGCCGTCTGCGCTCCGCGGCGACGAGGTCGCCTGAGAAGATCGCCAGGGCGGCCCACACCAGCGCGAAGCCGATCCAGCGCTCGAGCGGCATCTCCTCGTGCAGGACGAAGGCCCCGACGAGGAACTGCAGGAACGGCGTCAGGTACTGCACGAAGCCGACGATCGACAGCGGGAGGCGCCGGGCGGCGCCCGCGAACAGGAGCAGCGGGACGGCCGTGACGATCCCGGCCGAGGCGAGGATGAGGGCGTGCCCCGTCCCCTCCGTCGTCAGGGTCAGCCCCACCGTGGAGCCGACGACCGCCAGCTGCACCACGGCGAGCGGCGTCAGCCAGAGCGTCTCGAGCGTCAGCCCGCCGACCGCGTCCACCGTGCCGCCGACGCGGCTCTTCACCAGGCCGTAGAGGCCGAACGAGAAGGCGAGGGCGAGCGAGATCCACGGGAAGGATCCGTAGCCCACCGCGATGACCAGCACCGCGACCGCGCTGACGCCCATCGCGGCCCACTGCAGGGGCCGGAGGCGCTCGCGCAGCACCAGGACGCCCAGCAGCACCGTGACCAGCGGGTTCATGAAGTAGCCCAGGGCCGCCTCGATGACGTGGCCCGTGGTCGTGGCGATCACGTAGACCTGCCAGTTGACGTAGATGAGCACGCCCGCGATCGCCATCACGCCGAGCAGGCGGGGGCGGCGCAGCAGCGCGCCGAAGGAGCGCCAGCCGCGGAGGACCGTGAGCAGGATCACGCAGAAGACGAGCGAGAAGAGCACCCGGAACGCGACGATCTCGAACGGCGAGGCCGGCGCCATCGCGATGAAGTAGAGGGGCATCGCACCCCAGAGCAGGTAGGCCGAGAACGCGAACAGCAGCCCCGTGCCGGACATCCCGCCCGGGCGTCCCGCCGCTCCGAGCGCCTCCACTCCTTCGCCGACGGGCACGTCCGAAGGGGACGGCGAGACGGCCTCGGCAGGGGTGCGGGAGCTGGTCACTCCCCCGATGCTACGCAGGCGCGGGGTGGGAGGACGGCCCCGCAGCGGGCGGATCAGGCCACTGGTCGCGAGGAGGACCGGGAACGACGGAAGGGCCCGCCGACCGAGGTCGACGGGCCCTTCCGAGGGATGCTGCCTAGCGGACGACGACCGCGAGGACGTCGCGAGCGGAGAGGACCAGCAGGTCCTCGCCACCGAACTTGACCTCGGTTCCGCCGTACTTGGAGTAGATCACCTTGTCGCCGACGGCGACGTCGAGCGGCACGCGGTTGCCGTTGTCGTCGATGCGACCGGGTCCGACGGCGACGACCTCGCCCTCCTGCGGCTTCTCCTTGGCGGTATCGGGGATGACGAGACCGGAAGCGGTCACCTGCTCCGCCTCGACCTGCTTGATGACGATGCGATCTTCGAGCGGCTTGATGGACACCGACACGGTTGACCTCTTTCTTGACGACGATGTGGGCGGAACGCGGTTCTGGCACACACGCTCCGAGAGTGCTAGATCCATCGTAGGGGCTCCGCTGGCACTCGTGCAATCAGAGTGCCAAGCGGGGCGGCGGACCCGCCGGGAGGCCGTGGCCTACCATGGCCGGATGCGACGCGACGAGCTGGTCGAGCTCCTCTCCCCCGAGGGCCTCCGGCTCCTCGACTCCCTCGACGGCTACCGGTCCGACGACCTGGTGCGGGCCGTGGCACGCCTCCGGGCCGCCGGCCACTCCCCCGTCCTCGTCGCCGCGGTGCTCACCCAGGCGAGGCTCCGGCAGAAGGCGGAGGCGAAGTTCGGAGAGTTCGCCCGCTCGATGCTCTTCACGGACGCGGGACTCGAGCAGGCGACGCGGCTGCGCGTCGCCGCCCTGCACGCCGGCCGGTTCGCCGCGGCGGGAGCGGCGCGCGTCGCCGACCTCGGCAGCGGGATCGGCGGCGACGCCCTCGCGATGGCCGCGATCGACCTGGCGGTCACCGCCGTCGAGGCCGACGAGGTCACCGCGACCCTGGCCAGCTTCAACCTCGCCCCGTTCCCCGCGGCGAGCGCCGTGCACTCGACGGCCGAGGCCTTCGACCTCGACGGCTTCGACGCCGTCTACCTGGACCCGGCACGCCGCACGGCGGGCCACCGCGAGACCCGCCGGCTCGACGATCCGGACGACTACTCCCCCTCGCTCGACTTCGCGTTCGGCCTGGCCGAGCATCGTCCCGTGGGCGTGAAGGTGGGTCCCGGCTTCGACCGCGAGCGCCTGCCGCGGGACGCCGAGGCGCAGTGGGTCTCGGTCGACGGGGAGCTGGTCGAGACCGGGCTCTGGTTCGGTTCTCTGGCGCGCCCGGGCGTGCGCCGCTCCGCTCTGCTGCTCGGCGCGACCGGCTCCTCCGAGCTCACCGCGGCGGGCGACAGCGAGGACGAGGAGGTCGGCCCCCTCGGCGCGTTCGTGCACGAGCCGGACGGCTCCGCGATCCGCGCGCGCCTCCTGGGCGAGCTCGCGCGCTCCAGCGGCTCGCGGATGCTCTCGCCCGGCATCGCCTATCTGACGGGCGACGATGCGGCCGCCTCGCCCTTCCTCCGCAGCCTCCGAGTCCTCGCCGAGCTGCCGCTGGACGAGCGCACGCTGGCGAAGGAGCTGCGCACCCGCGGCATCGGCGTGCTCGAGATCAAGAAGCGCGGGGTGGACGTCGACCCCGCCCGCTTCCGCAAGCGGCTGGGCCTCTCCGGCACCGGCAGCGCGGTGCTGATCCTGACGCGGATCGCCGGGCGCCACCGCGCGCTGCTCGCGGAGCGCGTCGAGCGGCCCGCGCCGGCTCAGTAGCCGGAGGTGCCGGCGGCGAGGGCCACCACGACGAAGACGAGGAAGACCGCCAGGTAGATCAGCGAGACGGCGATGCCGGCGAACCCGGTGATGATCGCGGTCAGCGCGAAGCCGCGTGCGGCCGGCTCGCGCCGGCGTCCGAGGAAGCCGAGCACGACGGCCGGAGCCGACAGCAGGAAGCCGAAGCCGGCGGCGAAGAGCGTGATGACCAGGCCGACGATGCCGAGGATCATCCCGACGAGGCTCAGCGTGCGGGGGACGACGGGCGGGGCCGGCGGGACCGGGACGGAGCCGTGCTGCTCGTCGGAGCCGGGGCCGGGACGGGTGCTGTCGTCGCTCATGGCGCGAGTCTAGCCAGCACCCGGGCGGCGGCGGAGGGGTTCCGTCCGCTCACGCGGGCAGGTAGCCGCCGTCGCGCAGGTCGCCGACGAAGGCCGTCCAGGCGAGGTAGGCGATCACCGCGAGGACGATCGCGAGGTAGCCCAGCACGAAGCCGGCGACCGCGAGACCGCGGCCGCGCTGTCCGGAGCGTCGGGCCTGGGCGAAGCCGATGTGGCCGAGGACGATGGCGGCGGGCGCCAGCCCCAGCAGTCCGCACACCAGAGCCGCGACCGCGAGCGGATTCATCGGCGGGCGGCGGGGCGGGAGACCGGGGTAGGGATCGGCGGCGGCCGTCGGCGGCGGGTAGGCCGCCGACGGCTCGCCGAGCGGAGGGGCGAACGGCGCGGGCGCCGGTCCGGTCTGCGGTCCGGGCGCGGTGTCGTCGGTCACGGTGTCCTCCTGGTGGTGCGGGCGCCCCCGAGCCTCGGAGGCGTGTCGATCAGTACCCGGTCGAGGGCATGGTCGCCGCGATCGAGAAGAGCGCGACGAACGAGATGATGGTGATGATGATCGCGACGAAGCCGATGATGACGGCGGCGAGGGCGAGGCCGCGGCCCTTCTCCCCCGTGCGCTTGATCTGCGACAGGGCGATGAAGCCCAGCACGATGCCCACGATGGAGACGAAGAACGAGGCGATGAAGCCGATGATCGCCAGGATGTTGTAGCGGTCGGACGCGGGCGTGTACGGAGTGGTCATGGAATCCCCCAGGGTCAGGAACGAGCGGATGCGGCCAAGAGTGGCAGTGGCACGATCCGCCTGTCAAAAAGCTGGACGGCGCTTGCGCGGCCCGGCCGCCGCCCGGTAGAGGCCTCAGCGGACCTGGATCTCGGTGACCGGGAGGGTCGAGTCGGCCCCGAAGCCGAGCCCCGACGGCGGATGCCCCGCCTCGATCAGCTGCGCCGCCAGTGCGGCGATCATCGCGCCGTTGTCGGTGCAGAGCGAGAGCGCCGGGATCCGCAGGGTCACTCCCGCGGCCGCGCACCGCTCCTCCGCCAGCGCGCGCACCCGGGCGTTGGCGACCACGCCGCCGCCGAGCAGGAGGCGCGGCACGCCCCGGTCGCGGCAGGCGGCGAGCGCCTTCGTGAGCAGGACGTCGGCGACCGCCTCGCGGAAGCTCGCCGCGACGTCGGCCACGGGCACCTCCTCCCCCGCGTCCTGGCGCTTCTCGACCCAGCGGGCGACCGCGGTCTTCAGCCCTGAGAACGAGAAGTCGTAGCGGTGGCGCTCGAGGTCCTTCGGCAGGCTGAGCCCGCGGGGGAAGCGGATCGCCTTCGGGTCCCCGTCCGCCGCCACCCGGTCGATCTGCGGTCCGCCCGGATAGGGCAGGCCCAGGACTCGCGCCACCTTGTCGAAGGCCTCGCCGGCGGCGTCGTCGATGGTCTCGCCGAGCAGCTCGACATCCGACACCAGATCGCGCACGTGCAGGAGCGAGGTGTGCCCGCCCGAGACCAGCAGCGCGATCGTCGGCACCTCGACGGGGCTGCCCTCGCTGCCGTCGGCCCGGAGGACGTCGGCTCCCACGTGGCCGACGAGGTGGTTCACGGCGTAGAGCGGCAGGCCGAGCGAGACGGCGAGCGCCTTCGCCGCTCCGACGCCGACCATGAGGGCGCCCGAGAGCCCCGGTCCGCTGGTGACCGCGATCGCGTCCAGGTCGCCGAGCGCGACACCGGCCTCGGAGAGCGCCGCGTGCAGGGCGGGCTCGAGCGCCTCCAGGTGCGCCCGGGCGGCCACCTCGGGCACGACGCCGCCGTAGCGGGCGTGCTCCTCCATCGAGGAGGCGATGGTGTTCGAGAGCAGCGTCGTGCCGCGGACGATGCCGATCCCCGTCTCGTCGCAGCTGGTCTCGATGCCGAGGACGAGGGGTCCGGTGCTCACGGGGTCTCCTGGGTCGGGGTCGGCGGCAGGCGCATCACGATCGCGTCCACTCCGTCGGGCTGGTAGTAGGCGGGGCGGACGCCGATCTCCTCGAAGCCCTCCGAGCGGTAGAGGGTCTGCGCGGCGGGGTTGTCGGCGCGGACCTCGAGGAAGACCTCGCGGGCGCCGCGTTCGCCGGCCGCCTCGAGGAGCGCGCGCAGCAGTCGGCGGCCGAGGCCGGTGCGGCGGACCCGGGCGACGACCGCGATCGTCTGCACGTCGCCCTCGTGGGCGCCGACGGGGCAGAGGAGCCCGGCGTAGCCGACCACCTCGCCGTCCTGCTCGGCGACCAGGTACCGGGTGTGACGGCTCCGGATCTCCTCCGCCATCATCCCGCGCGACCAGGCGTCGCCGGCGAACTCGGACTCCTCGATCGCCATGACGGCGTCGAGGTCGTCCGCCTGCGCGTCGCGGAGCATGGCCTCGCTCATGCGGTCACCCGCTTGGGGCCGGCCGACAGCGTGACGTCGGGCGAGCGGAGGTAGAGGGGCTCGTCCGCGGCACCGGGCCGACCGGCCGCGCGCAGGCGGGCGGCCACGACTCCGAGCTCGCCGGCGGAGACCGACTCGGCCTCCAGGCGCGGGAGCTCCGGATGCGGGAGGGCCGGCGGCTTGTCCAGGCCCGGGCCGGCGAGGCGGACGGGGAGTCCCTGATCGTCGAGCCCGTCGTAGGCGCTCCAGTACAGCTCGCGACGACGGGCGTCGGTGACGACGAGGAAGCCGGCGGCGCGCCCGTGCCGCAGCGCGGCGAGCGCGATCGCGTCGTGCGAGACCACGGGGAGGGTGGGGACGCCGCGGCCGAGCGCGAAAGCCCGGGCGGCGGCGATCCCGACCCGGAGGCCGGTGAAGGGGCCGGGGCCCATGCCCACGGCGACCGCCTCGATGCCCCCGGGAGCCACGTCCGCCGCCTCGAGCGCCTCCTGGATCAGCCGGCCGACCACCTCCGCGTGGCGCATGGTGTCGGTCTCGGTGCGCTCCGAGCGCACGGCGCCCGCGGAGTCGACGACGGCGACGGAGGTTCCGGAGGAGGTGTCGATCGCGAGGAGCACGCGTCCAGGGTACCCGCGGGCTCAGCTCCAGCCGGTGCCGCGGAAGCGGACGGTCCGCGGCTCGATCGGCTCCTCGCCCTCCTCGGCGTCGGAGCCGGCGGTCGGCCGCTCGATGACCACGTCGAGCCAGGACTCCGCGACGCCGTCCAGCATCCCGGCCCCCCACTCCACGACGATCACCGAGCGCACCGGATCGAGGTCGAGGTCGTCGAGCTCGACCGGCGAGGCCACGCGGTAGGCGTCGACGTGCACGAGCGGCGGCCCGTCGTGCAGCGGCGGATGCGTCCGCGCGATCACGAAGGTGGGGCTCGTCACGGGACCCCGCACGTCGAGGCCCTCGCCGAGCCCGCGCGTGAAGGTCGTCTTGCCCGCGCCGAGCGGCCCGGTCAGCACCAGCAGGTCGCCGGCGCGCAGCACTCGGCCGAGCTCGCGGCCGAGCTCCGCCATGGCCTCCGGATCGGCGACCTCGACGACACGGTCCGCGAACCAGGAGCGCTCAGGCACGGCCGTCCGCCGCGCTCAGCAGCCGCCGCTGGACCCGCGGCCCGAGTCGGGTGACCAGCTCGTAGTTGATGGTGCCGCACCACCGCGCCCACTCGTCTACCGAGGGGACGCCGGTCGTCGGGTCGCCCCAGAGCGTCACCGGGTCGCCCGTCGCGACGCTCGCATCCCCCACGTCGACGACGAACTGGTCCATCGCGACCCGCCCGGCGATCCGGTGGCGGCGGCCGCCGATCGAGACCTCCGCGACGCCGGAGGCGCTCCGCGGGATGCCGTCCGCGTAGCCGAACGGCACGAGCGCGAGGGTCGTCCCGCCCTCGGCCCGCCAGGTGTAGTCGTAGCTCACGCCGGTCCCGTGGGGCACCCGGCGGACGCCGGCGACGCGGCCCTGCAGCGTCATCGCCGGGACGAGCCCGAGCTGGAGCGAGGTCTCGTCCTCGAACGGCGAGAGTCCGTAGAGGGCGATGCCGCTGCGCACCATGTCGAGGCGGGCCTCCGGGAGGCGCAGCGCCGCCGCCGTCGCCGCGAGGTGCAGGACCGGCGCCTGCACCCCGTGCGCCGCCAGCACGGCCTCGGCGCGGCGGAGGAGCGCGAGCTGGGCGAGGTCGTCCTCGCGCGAGGTGTTGGACAGGTGCGAGAACAGCCCGGTGAGGTGGACGGTGCCGCGAGCGCTGTGACGGGCGAGCGCCTCCGCCAGGTGCGGCCACTCCTCCTCCGCGGCGCCGTTGCGACTGAGGCCCGTGTCGACCTTGAGCTGCACGGCCGCGCGCACGCCGCGGTCCTCCGCCGACTGCGCGAGCGTGTCGAGCTGGTCGACCGAGGAGACGGCGACGTCGATCGAGTGCTCGAGCGCCGCGTCGAAGTCCTCGCCGGGGTCGTGCAGCCAGCAGAGGATCGGAGCGACGACGCCTGCCTCGCGCAGGGCCACGGCCTCCCGCAGCTCCGCGGTGCCGAGGGCGTCCGCGCCGCCGTCGAGCGCCGCCTGCGCCGCGGCCAGGGCGCCGTGCCCGTAGCCGTTGGCCTTGACGACGGCCATCAGCCGGCGGGCGCCGGTGAGCTCGCGCAGACGCGCGGCGTTCACCGCCATCGCGTCGACGTCGATCACCGCCTCTCGGTACGACGCGGGGACGCTCACGACTCTGCCACCACGAACGCGCAGGCCACGCCCGCGTCGTGCGTCATCGAGAGGTGCACGCGCGTGATCCCGCGCGCCTCCGCGGCCGCCCGGGCCGGGCCGTGCAGCGCGAAGGACGGATTCCCGTGCTCGTCCCGCTCGACGACCATGTCGTGCCAGCGGGCGCCCACGGAGTCGCCGAGCGCCTTGATCAGCGCCTCCTTGGCGGCGAAGCGGCCCGCCAGCGAGGCGACGGGGAGCGAGCGTTCGCTCTCGGCGAACAGCCGGTCGCGGAGCCGGGGCGTGCGCGTCAGCGAGCGCTCGAAGCGCGCGAGGTCCACGACGTCCACCCCGATCCCCACGATCACGGCTCGATCACTCGACCGTGACCGACTTGGCGAGATTGCGCGGCTGGTCGACGTCGAGGCCCTTGGCGGCGGCGAGCTCCATCGCGAACATCTGCAACGGGGTGACGGCGAGCAGCGGCTCGAACAGCGGGTCGGCGAGCGGGATCGGCACGACCTCGTCGGCGATCTGGATCGCGGCCGTGTCGCCCTGCTCCGCGATCGCGATGACGCGGGCGCCGCGGGCCTTGATCTCCTGGATGTTCGAGATCACCTTGCGCTGCAGCTCGTACGACTCGCTCGGGCTCGGCACGATCACGAAGACGACCTGGCCAGGCTCGATCAGTGCGATCGGGCCGTGCTTGAGCTCGCCCGCCGCGAAGCCCTCGGCGTGGATGTAGGCGAGCTCCTTGAGCTTCAGCGCGCCCTCGAGCGCCACCGGGTAGCCGACGTGGCGGCCGAGGAACAGCACCGCACGGGTGTCGGCCATCCAGCCGGCCAGCTGGGCGATGTCGTCGGAGGCGTCGAGCACGCGGGAGAGCTTCTCCGGGATCGCGGCGAGCTGAGCCGCCTGCGAGGCGACGAGCTCGGTGGAGGCGGCACCGCGCACCGCGGCCAGGTGCAGCCCGAAGAGGTAGAGCGCCGCGATCTGGGCGACGAAGGCCTTGGTCGAGGCGACCGCCACCTCCGGGCCCGCGTGCGTGTAGAGCACGGCGTCCGACTCGCGTGGGATCGTCGCGCCCTGGGTGTTGCAGACCGAGAGCGTCTTGGCGCCGTGCTCGCGGGCGTACTTGACCGCCATCAGCGTGTCCATCGTCTCGCCGGACTGGCTGATCGAGACGACGAGGGTGCGCGGGGTGAGCACCGGGTCGCGGTAGCGGAACTCGTGGCTGAGCTCGACCTCGACGGGGACGCGCGCCCATTTCTCGATCGCGTACTTGGCGACCATGCCCGAGTAGGCGGCCGTGCCGCAGGCGATGATCGTGATGCGGTCGATCTCCGTCAGCACCGGACCGAGCGCGTCGAGCTCGGGCAGCGTGATCGCGCCCTCGTGGATGCGGCCGCGGAGCGTGTTCGCGACGGCCTCGGGGCCCTCGGTGATCTCCTTCGCCATGAAGCTCGACCAGCCGCCCTTCTCGGACGCCGACGCGTCCCAGGCGATCTCGAACGGCTCGGTCTCGACGGGGTTGCCGAAGAAGTCGGTCACCGTGACGAGCTCCGGGGTGATCGTGACGATCTGGTCCTGGCCGATGGCGACCGCGCGGCGGGTGAACTCGACGAACGCCGCGACGTCGGAGCCGAGGAAGTTCTCCCCGTCGCCCAGGCCGATCACGAGCGGCGAGTTGCGGCGCGCGCCGACGACCACGCCGGGCTGGTCCTGGTGCAGGGCGAGCAGGGTGAACGCGCCCTCGAGGTGCGCGACGACGGCCTGGAAGGCGAGCACGAGGTCGCCGGTGCGGCGGTACTCGCGGGCGATCAGGTGCGCGGCGACCTCGGTGTCGGTCTCGCTCTCGAAGACGGCGCCCTCGGCGAGCAGCTGCTCCTTGAGCGGCTGGAAGTTCTCGATGATGCCGTTGTGGATGACGGCGAGCCTGCCCTCGTCCGCGAGGTGGGGGTGGGCGTTGCGGTCGGTCGGGCCGCCGTGCGTCGCCCAGCGGGTGTGGCCGATGCCCGTGGTGCCCTCGGCCAGCGGGTGCGCTTCGAGGTCGTCGACGAGGACGCTGAGCTTGCCCGAGCGCTTGCGGCTGTCGAGCTGCCCGTCGGCGTCGATCACGGCCACGCCGGCCGAGTCGTAGCCGCGGTACTCCAGACGCTTCAGGCCCCCGAGCAGCACGGCCAGGCTGTCGCGCTCACCGACGTATCCAACGATTCCACACATGCGCTCGATTCTAAGCGGCGCGGAGGCGCCTCCCGCGGCGTCGGGCACCCGGCGGGGCGGACGCTAGGATCGGTCCCCATGCCGTCGTCTCCTCGCGATCCCGCACGCGACGCGCACCCCTCCCCCTTCGTCGAGATCGTCCGCTCCGACTGGGCCGAGCTCGCCCGCACCACGGAGCTGCCGCTGTCGGAGACCGAGGTCGTGCAGCTGCGGGGGCTGGGCGACCGGCTGAGCCTCACCGAGGTCGCGGAGGTCTACCTGCCGCTCTCGCGCCTGCTGAGCCTGTACGCCGGTGGCGCGCGGCACCTGCACCGCGCGACGAGCACGTTCCTCGGGGAGCGCGCGCAGCCGACTCCGTTCGTGATCGGCGTCGCGGGGTCGGTCGCGGTGGGCAAGTCGACGATCGCGCGCCTGCTGCGGGAGCTGCTCGCCCGCTGGGAGGACACGCCCCGCGTCGAGCTGGTGACCACCGACGGCTTCCTGCTGCCCAACCGCGAGCTGGAGCGCCGCGGTCTGATGAGCCGCAAGGGCTTCCCCGAGTCGTACGACCGGCGGGCGCTGCTGCGCTTCGTCTCGGAGGTGAAGGGCGGGGCCGCGGAGGTGCGCGCGCCGTTCTACTCGCACCTCTCCTACGACATCGTCCCCGACGCCGAGATCGTCGTGCGGCGGCCGGACGTGCTGATCGTCGAGGGCCTGAACGTGCTGCAGCCGCCGGTGCCCGGTCACGGCCTGGCGGTCAGCGACCTGTTCGACTTCACCGTCTACGTCGACGCCCGGACCAGCGACATCGCGCGCTGGTACGAGGAGCGCTTCCTCACCCTGCAGCAGGGCGCGTTCGCGAATCCGAACTCCTACTTCCACCGCTACGCGGCGCTCAGTCCGGACGAGGCCCGTGAGCGCGCGCGGAGCATCTGGGCCGCGATCAACGAGCCGAACCTGCTGCAGAACGTGCGCCCCACCCGCTCCCGCGCGAGCCTGGTCCTCCGCAAGCAGGCCGACCACACCGTCTCCTCGGTCCTCCTCCGCAAGATCTGACCGCGCCCCCGGTCGCTGTTCGCCGCCGCGCGCACCGCGCAGCCACCGACCTCACCGAACCCTTCCACCGCAGGATCGGTGCAGGCTCGGCACCACCCACGAGCCGTCGGCGGGAATCGCGTGCCAAGCGATTCACGCGCGGCGAACGCGCCCCGCTCCACCCATCGCAACCACCTCGCGAAGCCGACCGCGAGGGGCTGCGCAGGGAGCGGCCCCGCAACGAACACAGCCGCGTGCCAAGCGCTTCACCCGCGGCGAACGCACCCCGCTCCACCCATCGCGACCACCTCCCCAAGCCGACCGCGAGGAGCCGCGCAGGGAGCGGCTCCTTAAGAACGCAGCCGCTCGAGCACGACCGCGGCGAGCGATTCGGCGAGGCGGTCGGCCGTCTCCTGCGTCTTCGCCTCGACCATGACGCGCACCATCGGCTCCGTGCCGGAGGGGCGCAGGAGCACACGGCCGTCGCTGCCGAGCTCGGCGGTGGCGTCGGCGACGGCGGAGGCGATGACCTCGTCGTCGCGGACGCCCTCGCGGTCGACGCCGCGCACGTTGAGGAGGGTCTGCGGGAAGACGGACATGACGGCGGCCAGGTCGGCGATCGTGCGTCCGGTCCGGGCCATCTCGGCCGCGAGCTGGAGGCCGGTGAGCACGCCGTCGCCGGTGGTGGCGTAGCGGCTCATGATGACGTGGCCGGACTGCTCCCCGCCGAGCGAGTAGCCGCCGTCGTTCATCGCCTCGAGGACGTAGCGGTCGCCGACCGCGGTCTCGATCACGCGGATGCCGGCGTCGCGCATGGCGAGCTTGAGGCCGAGGTTGCTCATGACGGTGGCCACGAGGACGTCGTCGCGGAGGGCGCCGCGGCGGGCCATGGCTGTCGCGAGGATCGCCATGATCTGGTCGCCGTCGACGATGCGGCCCTGGGCGTCCACCGCGAGGCAGCGGTCGGCGTCGCCGTCGTGGGCGATGCCGATGTCGGCGCCGGCTGCGCGGACGGCGTCGGCGACGTTGTCGAGGTGGGTGGAGCCCACTCCGTCGTTGATGTTGAGGCCGTCGGGGTCGTTGCCGATGACGGTGACGGTCGCTCCGGCGTCGGTGAACACCTGGGGCGAGATACCGGCGGCGGCGCCGTGCGCGCAGTCGATGACCACGTGCAGGCCGTCGAGACGGGTGCCCTCGAGGGATCCGAGCAGGTGGAGGACGTAGCGGTCCTCCGCGTCGGAGAAGCGGGTGATGCGGCCGACGTCGGCTCCGGTCGGCGTGAGCGGGGGGACTCCGAGGGCCGCTTCGATGCGGTTCTCGAGCTCGTCCGGGAGCTTGCGTCCGCCGGCGGCGAAGAACTTGATGCCGTTGTCGGCGGCGGGGTTGTGCGAGGCCGAGATCATCACGCCGAAGTCGGCGTTCTCGTCGGCGATGAGGTAGGCGGTGGCGGGCGTCGGGATGACGCCGGCGTCGAGCACGTCGACTCCCGCGCTCGCGAGACCCGCCGCGACCGCGGCTCCGATGAACTGACCGGAGATGCGGGGGTCGCGGGCGAGCACGGCGACGGGCCGACGGCCCTCGACCCGGGCGGCCGCTCCGAGTACACGGGCGGCCGCCTGGGCGAGGCCGAGAGCCAGGTCGGCCGTGACCTCGCGATTCGCGAGGCCACGGACGCCGTCTGTTCCGAACAGGCGCGGCATGGTGCGCAGTCCCTTCTCGAGCTGCTGGTCGTGCGGCCGTCAGGCCGCGTCGACTAGCGCTTCGAGAACTGGGACGCCTTGCGGGCCTTCTTGAGACCGGCCTTCTTGCGCTCGATGACGCGGGCGTCGCGGGTCAGGAAGCCCGCCTTCTTCAGGATCGCGCGGTTGTTCTCGCGGTCGATCTCGTTGAGTGCACGGGCGATGGCGAGGCGCAGCGCGCCGGCCTGACCGGAGGGGCCGCCGCCGGTGATCTTGGCGACCACGTCGTAGGAGCCGATCAGGTCGAGCACCTTGAAGGGGTCGGTGATCAGCTGCTGGTGCAGCTTGTTGGGGAAGTACTCCGCGAACTCGCGGGCGTTGACGGTCATGCCGCCGTTGCCGGGGACGAGGCGCACGCGGGCGATGGCCTGCTTGCGTCGGCCCACGGCTGCGCCGGAGACGTTGAGGACGGCGCGGGGCGTCGTGGACGCCTCGGTGGCCGGGCTTTCGGTGGAGTAGCTCTCGGGAGCCACGTCGATCTGGTCTGCGATCTTCGCCACGGTGTAGGTGATCCTTTGTCTTCGAAGTCTGGGGTGTCGGGGAGGGCCGGAGCCTACTGGGCGACCTGGGTGAAGGCGTACGCCTGCGGCTGCTGGGCCGCGTGGGGGTGCTCGGATCCCGTGTAGACCTTCAGCTTGCGCAGCTGGGCGCGCCCGAGGGAGTTCTTGGGGAGCATGCCGCGGATGGCCTTCTCGACGGCGCGGACCGGGTTCTTCTCGAGGAGCTCGGCGTACGTGGTGGCCGAGAGGCCGCCCGGGTAGCCGGAGTGGCGGTAGGCCTTCTTCTGAAGGAGCTTCTGGCCGGTGAGGGCGACCTTCTCCGCGTTGACGATGATGACGAAGTCGCCCATGTCCATGTGCGGCGCGAAGGTGGCCTTGTGCTTGCCGCGCAGGAGCGCCGCGGCGTGGGTGGCGAGACGGCCGAGCACGACGTCGGACGCGTCGATGACGATCCAGTCGTGCTGGACGTCAGCCGGCTTCGGAGAAAAAGTGCGAGTCACGTGAGTGCTGCTTTCTGGTCGGAGTGAGGTGTTCGTGGATCCCGCTCCGTGGCCGTTCGACCCGCGAGGGGGCCGAACCGATCCGGTGGAGGGCTCAACTTCGGGCGCTCGGCACACGGCCGAAAACACCAAGGGTCGACATTACAGCAAAGCCCCCGTGCGGCCAAGCACGGATCGTGGCGGCAGGGGCTCCGGCGGCGGGAGGTGCGACCCGAGCCGCCACGGGTCGCGGGGCGCGGTCGCGCGCCCTCGCCTCACTCCGAGTCCTCCGGGTCCGGCCCCTCGGTCCGCACGGTGCGCTTCGCCCGGGTGAGCAGGGCCCGCTCGGCGAGCGCGTCGTCCTCGGGGTAGTCGACCTCGCGGAGGATGAGGCCGCGGGCCGGCATCACCGCGAACGCGTTGGTCCGTCTGGCGGCGTCCCGGAGCAGCGGGACCGCCCCCGCCTCGAGCTTCCCGGCGCCGACCGCGACGCACGCCCCCACGAGGGCCCGCACCATGCTGTGGCAGAAGGCGTCCGCGCGCAGGTGGGCGTGCAGGACTCCGTCGGCGTCTCGCTCCCAGGTGAAGTCGAGCAGGCTCCGGATGGTGGTGGCCCCTACGCGGGCACGGCAGAACGACGCGTAGTCGTGCAGGCCCAGGAGCGAGCGGGCCGCGGCCGACATCGCGTCGAGGTCGAGGGAGTCGGTGATCCAGGTGGTGTACGTGCGGTCGAGCGGGTGGCGCATCGAGGAGGCGTCGGCCAGCCGGTACTCGTACCGCCGCCAGCGCGCCGAGAACCGCGCGTCGAACCCCTCCGGCGCCTCCGTCACCCGGTGCACCGAGACGTCGGTGTACTGCCCGAGGATCCCGCGGAGCCGCCGCTCCAGGATCGACGCGGGCGGGAACGGCTCCTCCCCCGGTCGGCGCCGGCCGGTGCTGATGCGGCCCCACTGCTCGGGGGTGAGGTCGACGTGGGCGACCTGGGCGCTGGCGTGCACGCCGACGTCGGTGCGCCCGGCGACCGTCACGGTCGGGTGCTGCTCGGAGCGCAGCACCAGGGCGAGCGACTCCTCGAGCACCCCCTGCACGGTGCGGAGGCCGGGCTGCTTGGCCCACCCGGAGAAGTGCGAGCCGTCGTAGGCCAGGTCGAGGCGGACGCGGTGGAGCATCAGACGAGTCTAGAGCGCGCCGTGGTCGCGGCTCAGGCGACCGCGAGCGGGACGTCGACGGCCGCCAGTGCCGAGACCGCCTAGCCGGCCAGCGTCGACTGCTCGCCGACCGAGGAGACGATCCGCGCCTCCCAGCCGCCTGCGAGCACGGCCAGCTCGGAGGGAGCGGAGGCGATGCCCTGCACCCAGTAGGCGGCCGTGCCCAGCGAGACCGGCACGGCGCCGAGCGCCTCGCCCGCACCGGTGAAGGTCTCGACGAGGGGCCCGCGGTGCAGCGTCAGCACGACGACCGGGTCGCCGCCGTCGACGGCGTAGGAGCACGTGTCTCCCGCGGCGGTGATCGACACGGTGCCCGCCGTCGAGCCGGCCTCCTGCTCGACCAGGGAGGCGGGGAGAGCGGTCGCGCAGTCCACGCCCTCGCTCGACGGCACGGAGGGCACGGAGGACACGGTCGGTGCGGCCGACGGCACGGGGGTCGTGCTCGCGAGACCCGCCGACTCCGGCACGTCGATCACCTCGCCGGAGGCGCAGCCGCTCACTCCGCCCGCGAGTGCCAGGGCGAGGAGCGCCGCAGCGGCCGAGGAGCGCAGTCGCACAGGAGTCCTCCGAGGATCGTCGGGGCGGACCCCGGGAGCGCCGGTCGTGACGCGGCCGCACCCGACGAGCGCAGCCGTGCCATCGTAAGCGACGATTCGCGCCACTCGGCCCCGTGGAACGACGAGAGCCCCCCGCCCCGGAGGGGACGGAGGGCTCTCGGGAGAGGGGGCGTGACTACTTGGTCGCGCCGGTCTCCTCGACAGGAGCGTCCTGCGCGGCGTCCTCGACGGGAGCGTCCTGCACGGGCGCCTCCTCGACGGGGGTCTCCTCGGCAGTGGGCTCCTCGGCGGGGGCCTCGTCCACCGGAGCGGACACGGGCGCCGTGGCGGTGCGCGACTTCTTCGCCTTGGGCGTGACGGGCTCGAGGACGAGCTCGATCACGGCCATGGGCGCGTTGTCTCCCTTGCGGGGGCCGATCTTGGTGATGCGGGTGTAGCCGCCCTCGCGCTCGGCGACGAGCGGAGCGATCTCGGTGAAGAGCTCGTGGACGACCGACTTGTCGCCGATCGTCGCGAGGACGCGACGGCGGGCGTGCAGGTCGCCGCGCTTGGCGAAGGTCACCAGGCGCTCGGCGAGCGGACGAAGGCGCTTGGCCTTGGTCTCGGTCGTCTTGATGCTCTTGTGCGTGAACAGGGCCGCGGCCAGGTTCGCCAGCAGCAGGCGCTCGTGTGCGGGTCCGCCTCCGAGGCGGGGGCCCTTGGTGGGCTTGGGCATGGGTTTACTCCAGTACTAAAGGGGTGTCAGCAGGTCGGACGCGAGGAGCCGGGGCTCCGGAGCGGAGGACCTAGATGCTCTCGTCGTCGTAGCTGTAGAAGTGGGCGCCGTCGAACCCGGGGACCGAGTCCTTGAGCGACAGGCCGAGCTCCGTCAGCTTCTCCTTGACCTCATCCACCGACTTCTGACCGAAGTTGCGGATGTTCATGAGCTGCGTCTCCGAGAGGGCGACGAGCTCATTGACGTTGTTGATGCCCTCGCGCTTGAGGCAGTTGTAGCTGCGCACCGAGAGGTCGAGGTCCTCGATGGGCATGGACAGCTCGGTCGAGAGGACCGCGTCGACCGGCGCGGGGCCGATCTCGATGCCCTCGGCCGCGTTGTTCAGCTCGCGGGCGAGACCGAACAGCTCGGTCAGCGTGCGTCCGGCGGAGGCGATGGCGTCGCGCGGCGAGATCGCGGCCTTCGTCTCCACGTCCACGACCAGGCGGTCGAAGTCGGTGCGCTCGCCGGCACGGGTGGCCTCGACGCGGTAGGTGACCTTCAGCACGGGCGAGTAGATCGAGTCGACCGGGATCTGGCCGGCCTCGGAGAACTCGCTGCGGTTCTGGGTCGCCGAGACGTAGCCGCGGCCGCGCTCGATCGTGAGCTCGAGCTCGAACTTCGCCTTGTCGTTCAGCGTGGCGATGACGAGCTCCGGGTTGTGGATCTCGACACCGGCCGGAGCCGAGATGTCCGCGGCGGTGACCTGGCCGGCTCCCTGCTTGCGCAGGTAGGCGGTGATCGGCTCGTCGTGCTCGGAGGAGACGACGAGTCCCTTGATGTTCAGGATGATCTCGGTGACGTCCTCGCGGACGCCCGGGACGGTCGTGAACTCGTGCAGGACTCCGTCGATCCGGATGCTGGTGACAGCGGCGCCGGGGATGGAGGACAGCAGGGTGCGACGCAGCGAGTTGCCGAGCGTGTAGCCGAAGCCGGGCTCGAGGGGCTCGATGACGAAGCGGGAACGGAACTCCGAGATGTTCTCCTCGGTGAGCGTCGGACGCTGTGCGATAAGCACTGATGATTCCTTTCGATCACGTGTCCGCTATATGACACGTGCGTTTGCGAGGTGTGGAGTTGTGAAAGAAATGCGCGATCCGTCGGCCGGCCGCACTCCCCGCCCGGAGGCGGTTCGTGCGGCCGGCCGACGGCTGCGAGTGCTGCTTAGACGCGACGACGCTTGGGCGGGCGGCAGCCGTTGTGCGCCTGCGGGGTGACGTCGTTGATCGAGCCGACCTCGAGGCCTGCGGCCTGGAGCGAGCGGATCGCGGTCTCACGACCCGAGCCGGGGCCCTTCACGAAGACGTCCACTTTCTTCATGCCGTGCTCCTGAGCCTGGCGCGCGGCCGACTCGGCGGCGAGCTGGGCGGCGAACGGCGTCGACTTGCGCGAGCCCTTGAAGCCGACTCCGCCGGACGAGGCCCAGCTGATGACGGCCCCGGAGGGGTCGGTGATCGAGACGATGGTGTTGTTGAACGTCGACTTGATGTGGGCCTGGCCCACAGCGATGTTCTTCTTCTCCTTGCGGCGCGGCTTGCGCGCGGCCGACTTGGGGGTAGCCAATTCTGTATCTCCTCTAGGTCCGTGTCGCCCGCGTTACTTGCGGCCGGCCTTCTTCTTGCCGGCGACGGTGCGCTTGGGTCCCTTGCGGGTGCGCGCGTTCGTCTTGGTGCGCTGTCCACGGACCGGGAGGCCGCGACGGTGGCGGAGGCCCTCGTACGAGCCGATCTCGACCTTGCGGCGGATGTCGGCGGCGACCTCGCGGCGGAGGTCGCCCTCCACCTTGTAGTTGCCCTCGATGTAGTCGCGGAGCGAGACGAGCTGGTCGTCGCTGAGGTCCTTGACGCGGATGTTGCCGTCGATCCCGGTGTCGCTCAGGGTCTTGAGCGCGCGAGTGCGGCCGACACCGTAGATGTAGGTCAGTGCGACCTCCACGCGCTTCTCGCGCGGGATGTCTACTCCTGCCAGACGTGCCATTGTGGCTTCTCCTGTGAGTGAGTGGAGGTGTGAAGCAGCACCGGTGCCTCGGCCTCCGACCGAAGGTGTCCTCGCCGTCCACCCCGGGGTCGCCGGGGTGCTGCGCGATTTCTGGTGCTGCGGGTGTGTTCAGTTGTGCAGTGGAGGCGGCACGCCGCCCCTGCGCTCCCTCGCGGAAGCAGCGGGACTAGCCCTGGCGCTGCTTGTGGCGGGGGTTGCTGCTGCAGATGACCATCACGTTGCCGTGGCGGCGGATGATCTTGCAGTGGTCGCAGATGCGCTTGACGCTGGGGTTGACCTTCATTGTTCTTGTCCTTGTTTTCGCTGGCGTCGTGCTCCCGGCGGATGCCGGGGCCGTTCCTTACAGGACACGCACGTCGCGAACGTCAGCGGAGCGAACGCCTACTTGTAGCGGTAGACGATCCGGCCGCGGGTCAGGTCGTAGGGGCTCAGCTCCACGATCACCCGGTCCTCGGGGAGGATCCGGATGTAGTGCTGACGCATCTTGCCCGAGATATGGGCGAGAACTTTGTGTCCGTTGGTCAGCTCCACGCGGAACATCGCGTTGGGGAGCGCCTCGACAACCGCACCTTCGATTTCGATGACACCGTCTTTTTTGGCCATAGCCTCACTGTCGTTCGGAAGTAGTGTGTGTACTGGTCGTGCGAATGTTTCCGCGACGAGCCACCACCGGGCGAGAGCCCGGATCGGGGTTCGCGGGCATGCCGGAGCACGCGCAAAACACCAAGGGTCGATGCTACGCGAATCGCGGCCGTTCCGCCACCTCGGGCGTGTCGCCCCCTCCTCCGCCTCCGCGCCCGACGCGCGCCCCCTGCCGGGCCCCGCGTCCGCCGCCGCCTAGGCTGGCTCCGTCGAGCCGGAGGGAGAGCACATGGCGCGCACGACGAGGTCAGCGACCGCGAGGCGGAGCTGGTACTCGCACCCGGTGGTGACGATCCTGGCGGCGATCGCGGTCATCGCCCTGGTGCAGACCTTCTTCGTGAAGGTGTACACGGTGCCGACCGGCTCGATGGAGAACACCCTCCAGGGCGGCGGGTTCTTCGGCGACCGCATCCTGGTCGACCGCACCCTCGCCCTCCAGGGCGGGCCGGAGGAGGGGCAGATCGTCGTCTTCTCGCGCGACGCCGACTGGGGCGCGAGCGACGAGGCCGGCAGCCCCCTCTCCGAGATCGTGAAGACCTTCGGCGACGTCACCAGCATCGGCCCCTCCCACGAGGAGTTCCTCGTCAAGAGGCTGATCGCCGAGGGGGGCCACACCGTCTCCTGCTGCGACGCCGAGGGGCACGTGCTGGTCGACGGGAAGCCGCTGGACGAGTCCTACGTGTTCGAGGACTTCCCCTTCACCGCCGGGACCCTCGACTGCACGACGAGCCCCGCGTCCCTCCGCTGCTTCGACGAGTACACCGTCCCCGAGGGCTCCCTCTTCGTCCTGGGCGACCACCGGTCGAACTCCAACGACTCGCTCGGCGAGTGCCGCGGCGCCGGCGGGCCGATCGACACGTGCGTGAAGACCGTGCCGATCGACAGGGTCACCGGACGCGTCTTCGCCGTGGCCTGGCCGCTCACCCGCTGGCGGCTGTTCTAGCGCTCCGCCCGAGCCGCCGCAGACGACGACGAGGTCCCCCGCGAGAAGCAGGGGATCTCGTCGTCGTTCGCCGCCGTGCGGCCACGGGACTACCCGCGCACGACCGCCACGACCCGGTCGAAGAGCGGATGCTCGGCCGTGAGGCCGGTGACCTCCGCCACGAACTCCTCCGGGCTGAGCGCGGCCAGCTTCTCGTGGAGCTCCACGCTCTGGGGGTCCTCGGGCACGTCGAAGCGCAGCGCGGCGCCGATCGCGGCGAGCAGGCCCTCCGGCGTGCGCCCGCGGTCGGCGAGCTCGGCCGCCGGTCCGATGAAGCGCTCGTGCCGCGACAGCTTCCGCAGCGGCTGGCGTCCCACCCGGTCGACCGTGTCGGTCAGGTACGGGTTCGCGAAGCGCTTCAGCGTCTTCTCGAGGTAGGCCTGCTGCTCCTCGTCGCTGAAGCCGTGCTTGGCCACGATGAGCGCCTTGGTGTCCTCGAGCGCGGCCTTGACCGCGTCGTGCACCTCGGGCATCGCCAGCGCGTCGGAGAGCTTGTGCGCTCCGGCCGCGAAGCCGGTGTAGGCGGCCGTCGCGTGGCCGGTGTTCACCGTGAAGAGCTTCCGCTCGATGAAGGGCTCGAGGTCGTCGACCCAGGTCGCGCCCGGGATCTCCGGCTCGGTGCCCTCGAACGGAGTGCGGTCGACGACCCACTCGAAGAAGCTCTCCACTGTCACGTCCAGGCCCTGGCCCGGGTCCTGGTTCGGGACGATGCGGTCCACCGCGGTGTCGGCGAAGACGGCGCGGGTGCGCAGGCGCTCCCACTCGTCCGCGCCGAGGTTCGCGGCGACCTCGGTCTGCAGGAGGCGCGTGGCGTTGATCGCGTTCTCGCAGGCCATGACCGCCAGCCGCGGCGCCGACTCGTCGCGGGCCGCGAGGCCCTTCGCGATCACGGGGGCGACGAAGCGCAGAATGTTCGGGCCGACGGCCGTGGTGACGATGTCGGCGGCGGCGATCTCGCGGACGAGAGCCTCCTCGTCGGCGGCCGAGTCGATCGCACGGAAGCGGTCGACGACGTGCGTGGCCGCCTCCTCCCCCACCTCGTGCACCTCGTAGCTGTCGGCGGCGGCGAGGCGGCCGATCAGCTCGGAGTTGACGTCGGCGAAGACGAGCTCGTAGCCGGCGCCGTGCAGGATCAGGCCGACGAAGCCGCGGCCGATGTTGCCGGCGCCGAAGTGGACGGCGGTGGGCATCAGGAGTTGACCTCGCCCAGCAGGCTGTAGAGCGACTGCGCGTCCGGGGCGTCGAGGAGCTTCTGCACCTCGTCCTCCTCCGAGAAGATGATCGCGATCTTGGAGAGGATCTCGAGGTGCTCGTTGTCGACGCCGGCGATGCCGACGACGAAGCGCACCTCGTTGCCGTCCCAGTCGATCGGCTGCGCATAGCGCACGAACGAGAGGGCGGAGGAGCGGATCTCGTCCTTCGCGTCGTTGGTGCCGTGCGGGATGGCGAGCAGGTTGCCCATGTAGGTCGAGACGGTCGCCTCGCGGGCGAGCATGGCCTCGTAGTAGGCGGGGGTGACCGCGCCGACGCCGACCAGCATGTCGGCGGCCTCCTTGATGGCGGCCTCCTTCGTGGTGGCGGTGCCGGAGGCGTCGATCTGTCCGATGGTGAGCACGTCGCTCATGGGGTGCGTCCTTCCGTGGAGGTGCTGACAGCGAGGGAACCCGCAGGGGCGAGCGGAGCGTGTCCGCTCTGTCGCACCCTACGGGTTCCGTCCGAATGGTTGGCGTACTACTTAGCGTGCTGCTCCGCGACCAGCGAGACGACCTCGTCGTACTTCGGGCTGTTCATGAAGTTGTCCACGGAGACGTGGATCGCGCCCGGGGTGCGCTGGCGGGCGCGCTCCGTGAGCTCGGCCTGGGTGATGACCAGGTCCACGTCGTCCTCGAGAGCGGCGATCGCCTTGTTGGTGACCGTGACGTCCTCGAAGCCCGCCTTCTTCATCTTGTTCCGCAGCACCGAGGCGCCCATCGCGGACGAGCCCATGCCGGCGTCGCAGGCGAAGACGATGTTCCGGACCTGGGTCGCGGTGGCCGTGGCCCCCGCGGTCGAGGCGCCGGCCGAGTCCTGCGGAGCGTTGGCGCCGCGGGCGTTGATGAGCGAGCCGACGGCGCTCTCCTTGCCCTTGTTCGCCTCGTTGGCGGCGACGGCGGCGGCGAGCTTGTCGTCGCCCTCCTGCTCCGCGGCCAGGTCGCGCTTGCGGCCGGACCGGATGATGACCGAGGCCACCAGGAACGACACGGCGGTCGCGAGGATCACCGAGAGGATGACGCCGAGGAAGCTGTCGTTCGCGGTCTGCAGGAGCACCGCGATGATCGAGCCGGGCGAGGCGGGGGCGCGGAGGCCGGAGTTGAACGCGACGTTCGTCGCGACACCGGTCGCACCGCCGAGGATGACGGCCGCGAGCAGCGCCGGCTTCATCAGCACGTACGGGAAGTAGATCTCGTGGATGCCGCCGATGAAGTGGATGATCGCCGCGCCGGGAGCCGAGGCGCGGGCCGCGCCGACGCCGAAGAACGCGAAGGCCAGGAGCACGCCCATGCCGGGGCCGGGGTTGGCCTCGAGGAGGAAGAGGTAGGACTTGCCCGCCTCCTCCGCCTGCTGCACGCCCAGCGGCGTGAGGATGCCGTGGTTGATGGCGTTGTTCAGGAAGAGGATCTTCGCCGGCTCGATGAAGAGCGAGGTCAGCGGGAGCAGACCCGCGTTGACCAGGAACTCCACGCCCGCCCCGAGGGCGGTCGAGAGGCCGACCACGAGCGGCGCGACGCCCGCGAAGGCGAGGAGCGCGAGGAGGAGGCCGAGGATTCCGGCGGAGAAGTTGTTGACCAGCATCTCGAAGCCGGGCTTGATCTTGCCGTCCCAGATCGAGTCGACCTTCTTCATCAGCCACGCCGACAGCGGGCCCATGATCATGGCGCCGATGAACATCGGGATGCCGGCGCCGACGATGACGCCCATGGTCGCGATGGTGCCGACCACGCCACCGCGGGCGCCGTAGACCATGCGGCCGCCGGTGTTCGCGATGAGGAGCGGGAGGAGGTAGGTGATCATCGGGGCGACGAGGCCGGTGTTGACCACGTCGGGATCCGTGCTCCAGCCGCCGAACTGCTGGACCCAGGTGGCGTCGATGCCGAGGAGCGGGAGCCATCCGGTCTGGATGAAGAGGGCCGTGATGAAGCCCCAGGCGATGAAGGCCGCGATGTTCGGCATGACCATTCCCGAGAGGAAGGTGCCGAAGCGCTGGACGTGGACGCGCGCTCCACCGCGCGTCGACGTCGCTGACGTCGTTGTCATGTGGTGTGTTCTCCGATTTCTAGGGGCGGGCGGGCGG
>NZ_PSVZ01000063.1:0-1191 GCF_002932315.1 Rathayibacter sp. AY1C9 | reverse complement strand
CAGGGGGTAGGTCACGTGCGGTCTCCTGGCAGTGCTGCTGGTCTGCACGAGGACGGCCCGCCCGGATCTCAGACCCCGGGCCGGGTCGCGGTACCACCTCGCTTGGACCGGTCGGCCGGTCGCTCCCGGAGGAGTGCCCGCTGACGCGTTCCCACTCGATCGGCTGTCACGGGCCGCACCCGTCCGGGTCTACTGGGCGCAGGCCGGAGCCGGCGCCGTTCTTCCGGAGACTCACCGGTGATGGCCGGGTCGAAGTCGTCCGGCGCTATCCTAGCGCGTCGGGGGAAGCGGAGCAGGAGCGGGTCATGGTGCGAGGAGTGCAGCGCGGACGGCCCCGCGCGTCGTCGCGCTCCATGCTGGAGGACGCCGCACTGGACCTCTTCGTCGAGCAGAGCTACGCGGGCACGACGATCGAGCAGATCGCCCAGCGGGCGGGGGTCTCGCGCAACACCTTCTTCAACTACTTCGAGTCCAAGAGCGACGTCTTCTGGGTGCTGGTCGACGACCGGCTGGCCGAGCTCCCGGAAGCGCTGGCCGAGACGGCGGCAGAGGCGCCGGTGATGGACGCGCTCGGCGACGCGCTGCTCGCGATCGGCTCCGGCTTCGGACCCGCGACGGTGCCGTGGGTGCTCACCCAGTCCGAGATGATCGGCAGCGTCCACGAGCTGCAGGCGTCGGCCCTCGGCCGCCTCGCCCGGCAGGCGGCCGTCATCGCCCGCTTCGTGGAGGAGCGGAGCGCGCGCCCGCTGCCCTCGCACCTCTCGCGCGCCATCGCCTACGCGAGCGTCGGAGCCGCGGTGGCGGCCGTGCAGGCGTGGGCCGCGGCGGGCCCCACCCGCGGCGAGCTCGTGCCCTATCTCGACGAGGCGCTCGCGCCCGTCCGCGCCGGCTTCACCCCCGTCGTCGACTGACCCGGCTTCACCCCCGTCGTCGACTGACCCGGCTCCCGCCGCTCCGGTAGAATCGTCGCGGCCGGCGGGCGACTCGCCCCGGAGCCCCCATCCAGGCACCATCACCACCGACACGGTGCCGCCCATAGCGAACCGGAGCATCATGACCCTCGCCGACCGCCTCCCCGCGAAGCCCGCCCTCGAGGGCCTGGAGGGCACGTGGGGCCTCCGCTGGCAGACCGACGGGACCTACCGGTTCGACCGCACCGGCCTCACCCGCGCCGACGTCTACTCGATCGAC
>NZ_PSVZ01000017.1:0-80589 GCF_002932315.1 Rathayibacter sp. AY1C9 | reverse complement strand
CCGCCAGCTCGGCGTCGTGCCCGGCCTCAGCTCGACCGCTGAGCGTCACATCGGCGACACCTCGGTGACCAGCGGCCTGACCATCCTAGAGCCCCGGTGGAGCGCTCTCTCGCCCCGGAACGCGGGACAACGCACCCCGGACGACCGCGAGGCGCCGCCTCCCCGGCCGGACACCGCGGTGAGGGCGGTGTCCGGACGGCGGAGGCGGCGCCTCGGAGGAGAGCAGCGGAGCGCAGGACGCGGTCGGCCGGCGCTTCCCGATCAGGCCCGGTGGGCGCCGTGCCCGTCGCGGGGAGGAGCGGTGCGGATCGAGTCCGTCCGGACGTCCGGCTCGATGCTGCCCGCGGCCAGGTCGGCCCCGGCGCGCGCGGCCAGCTGCGGGTCCGTGCGGCGCAGCTCCTCCGCGCTGTCCTCGGCCGCGAGGTCGTGCGCCTCCTGCATGGCCGACTTCGCCCGCAGCGGCGGGGTCTTGAGGAACCACGAGAGCACGAAGGCCAGCAGGACCACGCCCAGCGCGACCTGGAACACGGTCACGGTCGCGTCGTTGAACCCGGTCAGGAACGGGGCCGACAGGGCGCGGTCCGCGGTGTTCAGGAACGACGTGTCCCCGTCGAGCGCGGAGCCGATCGCGGCGGTGTCCTGCGACTGCAGCAGCTTCAGGATCCCGGCGTTGGCCGGGTCCGCGGCGACGGCGGGGTCGGTGGCGGCCCGCTGCAGATCCGCCGCGAGCGCCGGGTTCTTGAAGGCCGCGGCGATGGTGTCGGGGATCCGGCTGAACAGCACCGAGAAGATCACGGCGGTGCCCAGGGTGCCGCCGATCTGGCGGAAGAACGTGGAGGCGCTGGTCGCGACTCCCATGTTCGCCACGTCGACCGAGTTCTGCGAGGCCAGGGTGAGGGTCTGCATCATCTGCCCGAGCCCGAGGCCCAGCATCAGCATCCCGCCCATCATGAAGATCACCGGCTTGTCGATCGTCACGAAGGTGAAGTAGAAGAACGCGGCCGACATCAGGAACGTGCCGACGATCGGGAAGGCGCGGTAGCGGCCCGTGCGCGAGATGATCTGACCCGAGACGATCGAGGCGATCATCAGGCCGAGGATCATCGGCAGCATCAGGAAGCCGGACTCGGTCGGCGTGGCGCCGTTCACCAGCTGCAGGTACAGCGGGATCGCCATCATGCCGCCGAACATGCCGAAGCCGACGAGGACGCCCAGCACGGTCGCCATCGAGAAGGTCGGCGAGCGGAAGAGCTTGAGGGGGATGAGCGCGTCGTCGCCCATCATCCGCTCGGCCGCGATGAAGCCGATGACGCCCAGCGCGCCGACGATGTAGCAGACCCACGCGATCGGCGAGCCCCAGCCCCACTCGCGGCCCTGCTCGGCGATCAGCAGCAGCGGTCCCGCGGCGATGACGACGAGGGAGGCGCCCCACCAGTCGATCCGCACCGAGCGCTTGCCGGCGGGCTTGGGCAGGTGGAGGAACCGCACGACGATGAAGAGCGCGACGGCGCCGATCGGGAGGTTGATCAGGAAGACCCAGCGCCAGCCGGTGATGAAGAGGATCTCGGGGGTGCCGGCGAGCAGGCCGCCGATGAGCGGTCCGACGACGCTGGAGATCCCGAAGACGGCCAGGAAGTAGCCCTGGTACTTGGCGCGCTCGCGCGGGGGCAGGATGTCGCCCATCACCGTGAGCGCGAGCGACATGAGTCCGCCGGCGCCGAGGCCCTGCACGGCGCGGAAGCCCGCGAGGCCGAGCATCGAGGTCGAGAAGCCGGCGAGCGTCGAGCCGATCAGGAACAGCACGATCGCGATCAGGTAGAGCGGGCGGCGTCCGAAGATGTCGGAGAGCTTGCCGTAGATCGGCGTCGCGATCGTCGAGACGATCAGGTAGGCGGTGGTCACCCACGCCTGCTGCGAGAGGCCGTCGAGGTCGTCCGCGATGGTGCGCATCGAGGTGCCGACGATGGTCTGGTCGAGCGAGGAGAGGAACATCCCCGCCATCAGCCCGAAGATGACGAACAGGATCTGCCGGTGCGACATCACGGCGCCGGACGGCGTCGAGGTCGGAGCGGATGGAGCGGAGGCGGAGTCGGCCACGGTGGTCCCCTTGTCTGGCGGACGCGTCCAGGCACGGCGATCCGCCGCAAACGTTGCGTGCTGCGCAAAGTTACACCGCGTGCGGAGAGCGCGACAGAGCGTCCGGCGAGCCTGAACGGGATCTCAGGGCCGCCGTGCCGGGGCCGTGCATCAGGCCGGAGCGGGGACCGCCTCGTCCGCCCAGCCGGCCTCACGGAGCGCTGCGCGGGCCTCGGCTCGGGCAGAGTACGGCGTGCGCACGCCGAGGATGTCGCGGTAGTTCTGGTGCCCAGGACCGGCCCAGAGGATGGCGTCGCCCTCGTGCGCCAGGGAGACGGCGACGCGGATGGCGCGCTTGGGGTCGTCGACCTCGTGGATCTCGGCGTCCGGACGTGCGGCGCGGGCGGCGTCGACGAGGGTGCGCCGGATCGAGGCCGGGTCCTCGAAGCGCGGGTGGTGGTCGGTGACGACCAGCACGTCGCTGCCCAGGACGGCGGCTCCGGCCATGGCCGGGCGCTTGAGCGCGTCCCGGTCGCCGTCGGCGCCGAACACCATGACCACGCGGCCGGGAGTGACCTCGCGGACGGCCTCCAGGGTGCGGGCGAAGGCGTCGGCGCTGTGTCCGAAGTCGACGTACACCGTGGGGCCGCGGTCGCCGGAGACGCGCTCGGTGCGGCCGGGGAGGGAGGCGTCCACTCCGCCGTCGCGGTGCAGCGCGGCGCGGATCTCGCCGATCGGCCGACCGGACTCGATCAGCATCACGATCGCCAGTCCGGCGTTGGCGGCCATGTGGGTGCCGATGATCGGGACGGAGGTCGTGATGGCACGGCCCTCGCGGTTGCCGATCCGGAAGCGGGTGCGGCCGAACTCCTGCTCGAGCACCGTCACGGTCCAGTCGGCGTCGACGCCCGGGAGGGAGGTGATCGTGGTGACCGGCACGCCGGCGACCTCGACGAGGCGCGCGCCCGCGGGGGAGTCGAGCGAGACGACGGCCCGGCGCGCGCGATCGGGCTGGAACAGCTGGGCCTTCTCGCCGAAGTAGGTGTCCATGTCGCCGTAGTCGTCGAGGTGGTCGTGGCTGAGGTTCGTGAAGCCGGCGACGTCGAAGACCACGCCGTCGACGCGGTGGCGGGTGAGCGCCTGGGCGCTGACCTCGATCGCGGCCGCGCCGACGCCCTCCTCCTCCATGCGGGCGACGAGCGCGTGCAGCTCCGTCGCCTCCGGGGTGGTCAGGCCGCTGGTCACCGAGGTGTCGCCGATGTGACGCTCAGCGGTCGAGCTGAGGCCGGGCACGACGCCGAGCTGGCGGAGGATCCCCTCGAGCATGTGGACGGTCGACGTCTTGCCGTTGGTGCCGGTCACGCCGAGCAGCACGGGGGAGCGCTCGGCCGTCCCGTAGACGGCGGCGGCGACGGCGCCCAGGCGGGAGCGGGGGTCGTCGACCACGAGGACGGGCAGACCCGTCGCGCGCGCGGCATCGGCGCCCGCGGTGTCGGTCAGCACGGCGGAGGCGCCGCGGGCCACGGCCTGCTCGACGAACTCGGCCCCGTGGCGGTTGACCCCGGGCAGGGCGACGAAGAGGTCGCCGGGCTCGACGTCGGAGGCGATCAGCGTCACTCCGCTGATCTCGGCCGTCAGGCCGCCCTCGTCGCCGATCTCGAGCGTCCGAGCGAGGGCGGCGAGAGGGACGGAGGGTGCGGTGAGGGGTCGGAGCATGGGGTCCTTCCATCGACGGCTCCGTGGGGGGCCGTGCGGCCGAGGGGGCGGTCGCACACGGAGTCGTGGCTGTCACTCAAGCTAGGGGGTCTGCTTATGTGAATCCTTAGAGGATATGCGCGACCCGCGTGGAGGGGCACGGGTGGACAGAACCGATCGCCGGTGCTTCAGCAGATGCGCAGGAACGGGTCTGTCTAGGCTCGGAGGATGACGTCGAACGAGAACGAGCCGACCGATGGGCGCCCCGTCCGCCGCCGAGCCCTGGTCATCGGGGGTGTGGCCGCCGCGGCGGGCCTGACCGCGCTGGGGGTCGGAGCCGCCATCGGGAACGGAGCGCCGGCGCCCTCGCCGACCCCCTCGACGGCGCCGCCCGCTCCGTCGCCCTCCGCCGCCGCGACCACTTCGGCGCCCACAGCGGAGCCGACCGCCACTCCGACTCCCACACCCACTCCCACCGCCTCCGGGATCGACCTCACCGCGCAGTCCGTCGACGACCCGGCGAGCACCTGGGTCGTCGTCAACAAGCTGCGGACGCTCGCGCCGGTCGACTACGTCCCCGCCGACCTGACCTTCCCCGACGTGCCCTACGTCAACCGGCAGCCGATGCGCCAGGCGACCGCGGACGCCCTCGTCCCGCTCTTCGCCGCCGCCCGCTCCGAGGCCGGCCTCTCGCTGGCGGTGCAGAGCGCCTACCGCTCCTACGACACCCAGGTCAGCGTCTACGCGGGCTGGGTGTCCTCGCGCGGGCAGGCGGGAGCGGATGCGACGAGTGCGCGCCCGGGGCACAGCGAGCACCAGACCGGCTGGGCGGTCGACGTGGTGGGAGCGTCGGGCGCGTGCGCGCTCGAGATCTGCTGGGGCGACACTCCGGAGGGGCAGTGGGTCGGCGCCAACGCCCACCGCTTCGGCTTCCTCGTGCGCTACAAGCCCGACACCACTCCGATCACGGGGTACGAGTCGGAGCCGTACCACCTGCGATATGTCGGGACCCAGCTCTCCGGGTACCTGCACGACTCCGGCATCGAGACGCTCGAGCGCGTCTTCGGCCTTCCGGATGCGCCCGATTACGCGCCGGGGACCACTTCCTAGGCCGTCTAGCGATCACAGACGGACACGATCGGGCGTGACACGCGCCGCTCGTTACCGTACTGTTATTCGGAGCGCTTTCGGAGGCCCGTCTGACGGGTCTCCCACCCCCGCCTGGTGACATAGCCGCTTCCCCTGCTCCCGAGCCCGGTCCCCCGCCGAGCCGCCGACCCGTGAGACCTCTCTGTGCCCCCTCGCTCCACCCGCTCCACCCTGCCCGCCGACCACCCCGCGACCCCCGCGCCGACCCCCGGCGCTCCGCTGACCCGCCGCGAGGCCCGCGAGCGCGAGGGCCGCATCCGGCCCGCCGCGACCGCCGCGAAGCGGAGGGGCACCGGCTCCGCACCGCGCCCGCCCGCCGCGGGGCATCCTTCTTCCGCCCGTCCCCGCGCACGCTGGCGCTCGCCGTCTCCGGCGGGCTCGTCGTCGTGGCCGTCGCGTCGAGCCTGAGCCTCACCGTCGGCACCGGCTCCTCGGCCGAGTCGGCCACCGCGACGCCCTCCGCTGCTCCGACCTCGACCAGCGTCGCCGTGCTCCCCGCGACCACCGCCTCCGCCCGGGTCGTCCTCAGCTCCGTCTCCACCACCTCCGGCACCGTCGCCGGCGGCACGAGCGTGACGCTCGAGGGATCGAACCTCGACTCGGTCGCCACCGTCCGCTTCGGCGAGGCCGAGGGCAGCGTCGCGGTCGACAACCCCGACCAGATCACGGTCACCGCCCCTCCGGCCGACGGAGAGGCAGCGGGCGAGGTCCCGGTCGCCTTCTTCGACGCCGACGGTCAGGCCATCACGTTCGACGCGGTCACCGACTCCGCCGCGGCGGTCACCGTCGACGGGACCCCGGCCGACGCGGTGCAGCCGGCCGTCGACACGTCGGGCGCCGCGGAGGGCACGACGGCCGAGGCCTCGACCGACCTCGCCGCCCCGACCGCGACCGCCACTCCCAGCCCCGCCGCGACCGGCGTGCTCGCCAGCACGAAGGTCGTCGCCTCGGCGATCACCTTCGCCTACACGCCCGACCCGGCGATCGAGGCCGCGAAGGCCCAGGCCGCACTGGACGCGAGCCGCCTGGCCTCGCAGCTCGACTACCTCTCCACCTACTGGAACGACTACAACTCGGCCCAGTACGGCGTGATCTCGGGCAACGACTGCGTCAACTTCACCTCGCAGTCGCTGATCGCCCGCGGCTGGGAGATGGACGGCGAATGGAGCTACTCCTCCTCCGGCGGCTACAGCTCCGCCTGGGCGTCGTCGACAGCGTTCAACGCCTACCTCGCCGCGCACCCCGAGCGCGCGACCGCCATCCCCGACTCCGAGCGGAGCCGGGTGAAGCCGGGCGACATCGTCCAGTTCGACTGGGACGGCTCGGGCGACTGGGACCACACGGGCGTCGTGACCAGCGTCGACGGCGACAGGATCCTCTACTCCTCGCACACCGCCGACAACCACGACCAGAGCATCGACGCGGCCTCCGCCGGCCGGATCATGTTCTGGGGCGTCTGACGCTCGAGGCACCCGCTCCACGCACGACGACGGGGCCGCCACCGCTGATGCGGTGACGGCCCCGTCGAGGTTCCGGTCAGATCACTTCTTGAAGACGTCCTTGACGTCCTCGCCGACCTTCTTGGTGTGGGCCTTGGTCTGGTCGGCCTGGCCCTCGGCCTCGAGGCGCTCGTTGTCCGTCAGCTTGCCGACGGCCTCCTTGGCCTTGCCGACCAGGTTCTCGGCTGCGTTGCGGATCTTGTCGTCTGCACCCATGAGGGGCTCCTTCTGTTCGGTGTGACCATCCGCCGGCGGGTGCCGGGGAAGCTGCGGGACCGGGGTCAGGCGACCCGGTCCTCCTTGGAGAAGCCGGCCCGGGCGCTCGAGGCGACCTCGAGCAGGACCGGTAGGCGGGCGCCGAGCAGGGCGTCGAGCGCGTCGACCTCCTGGTGCACGGCGTCGACCACGGTGCGGGGCGAGACGCCGCCGCGGGGGAGGACGCGCACCTTCAGCGCGGTCTCGGAGCCGTGGCGGTAGGCCGCGACCGTGACGTCGAGGAGCTCCGTCCGCCCGGCGAGAGCCGTCTCGAGGACGTCCTCCGCGAAGCCGGTCGCGATCTCGATCCCTCCGGCGGGCGCGCCCTCGGCCTCGTCGCGGAGGACGGTGCCGGTGCGGCCGTGACCGTGGGCGAAGGCCATCACCAGCGCGAGGACGATGCCGAGGAGGCAGATCCCGACGACGGCGTAGAGCGGCCAGAGGACGGCGGCATCGCTCCAGGCGGTGCCCTCCTCGGGGGAGAGGCGCGAGACCAGGGCCGCGCCCTCGCCGTCGGCGAAGGAGAGGACGGAGTCGCGGACCGGCTGCGAGACGGCGATCAGGACGGCTCCGGCGCTGACCAGCGCGAGCACGAGGCCCACGACGAGCAGGACGAGCCGGTTGACGAAGCGGTTGCTCGTGGTCATCAGATCCTCCCGGAGGTCGAGACGCGGACGGTGGAGCGCGGGGCGGGCTTCGCGCCGATGCGGGCGAGCTCCTCGTCGACGGCGCTCTGCACGGCGTCGCGGTCGACCGCGATGCCGGAGGCGGGGGTCACCTCGACCAGTGCGGTGCGCCGCCCGAGCGAGGCGCGGGTGTCCTCGCGGCGGGAGTGGGCGGCCGTGCGGGCTGCGCGGGCCAGGGAGGAGGCGATCACGCCGTCGTCCACGACCACGGCGAGGCGGTCGTCGTCCACGGTGTGGCGGGCCCGGGCCCCGGGCGCCAGTGCGAGCACCAGCAGGACCAGGGCGAGGACGCCCGCGCCGACGGCCACGCCGATGAGGGCGGGGTTCGCCAGCGACGCGACTCCGACGATCGCGCCCAGCAGGGCGGACGGTGCGGCGAGCAGGGGCGCGGCGCCGAGGATCGCGAGCACCGCCTCCGTGCCGACATAGGCCGCGACCAGGGCGATGAGCACCAGGACGACGATCTGCGCGGCGGAGCGGGACTTGTGGGTCTCGCGACGGAGGTAGCGGCTGTAGCGGGTGTCGGGCGCCGACGGTGCGGGGCTCATGCGACTCTCCTCGTGCTTCGGGTGCGGGTGCCCGCGACCCGGATGTCGATCCGGCTGACGGTGCGCCCGGTCAGCGCCTCCATGCGGGAGGCGATGCGGGTGCGATCGCCGTGCAGGCGCTCGAGCAGGGAGCCGCCGGCCGGGGCGGTGCCCGGCTCGACGACGACCGGCGCGGTCACCGCGAGGGCGAGGCCGCCCCGGTCATCGGAGAGGCGGACGCGGATCGCGGAGACCTCCACGCCCAGCTCCTCGTGGACGATCGCCACGGCGGCGCGCTCGATGGAGCGGACGGTGATGGTGACGGTGCCCGCCACCGGCGATGCGGGACGCGTGTCGAGAGCGGTCACGGCGGGCTCCTAGCGGGAGGTGGTGCGGCCGCGGAACACGTCCACGAGGCTGCGCACGTCGAGGGTGCCGTCGGCGATGCGGGCGATCACGACGCCGAGGGCCATGAAGAGGGCGGTGAGGACGAAGCCCCAGAATCCGAACATCAGGGCCGCGAAGGCGAGGATCGCGCCGACCACGACACCGAGGACGGTGCTGCGGCCGCCGGGGGCGGTGGGCGCGGGGCGCTGGAAGTCGCTCATCGGACGCGGCTCTCGGTGGCCTCGTCGTCCTTGTCGTCGCCGGGGATGTGCACGTCGACGACGGCGACGTTGATCTCGGAGACGGCCATGCCGACGAGCTCGGTGATGGCCTCGGAGACGGCGGCGCGGACGGAGTCGGCGACCTTCTGCATCGGCACGGGGTACTCGACGACGATGGTCACGTCGGCCGCGACCTGGGTCTCGCCGACCTCGACGCTCACGCCCTGGGCGTGGTCGGCACCGCCGACGGCCTGGCGGATCGCGCCGAAGGCACGGGCGGCGTTGTTGCCGAGGGCGAAGACGCCGGGCACCTGGCGGGCCGCGATGCCGGCGACCTTGGCCACGACGCTGTCGTCGATGACCGTGGTGCCCTGGGCGGTGCCGGAGGTCCGGGAGCCGCCGAGGCTCGTGACCGTGTCGACGGAGGTCTTGTCGACGCGGGTGGTGGAGGGGGTGCGCGTGGTGTCGCTCATGAGGTCTCCTGGACGTCTCATCGGCTGCCGTTGCTGAGCAGACCGGGGTCGAAGGCCCGGCGGGAATCCGGTCGGGCTGTGCTTTCATGAGTGAGACGGAGCCCGGACGGCGTTCGTCACGGTGCTCGGTGGACTTTTTCCTGAGCGTCACCTGAGAGGCGGCCCGAGGCCGCGTGAGCGGAGAGGGAGGAGGCGCCGTGGCCGGACTGGAAGCGGCGAGCGACGCGCTGCTCGCCGAGCGCTCCGCCGAGGGCGACGTGCGCGCCTTCGAGGTGCTCGTCAAGCGGCACCAGTCGATCCTCCGCGCCTACGCCTGGCGGCTCACCGGCTCGCAGGCCGACGCCTCCGACGCCGTGCAGAACGCGCTGATCACGGTCTGGGCGCAGCTCCCGCAGCTCAAGGAGCCGGCGAGCGTGCGCAGCTGGATGATGCGGATCGTCAGCCGCTCCAGCGTCGACCTGCTGCGCCAGCGCCGCCCGACCGACGACGTCGACGCCGTGGAGCATCCCCCGGCCCGAGAGCCCGGCCCGTTCGAGGCCGCCGAGCAGAGCGACGCCATGCGGGCTCTCGCGCACGCCCTGTCCGAGCTGCCGGAGTCGCAGCGGCAGTGCTGGGTGCTGCGCGAGGTCGGCGGGGAGTCGTACAACGAGATCGCCGATCACCTCGGTCTCACGGTGACCGCCGTGCGGGGCAAGCTCGCCCGAGCGCGCGAGTCGCTGGTCGTGGCGATGGAGGACTGGCGATGAGGGAGCAGACGCGATGAACGCGGACCAGGGTCCCGGCGACGGGCCGGAGCGCGCGGGGGAGCACGACGTCGTGCTGCCGCCCGCGCTCGAGCAGGAGGCGGACGCGACGGAGCAGGAGGGCGACGGCATCGGCATCGACGAGCTGAGCGACTACCTCGACCGCGGGCGCACTCCGTACGACCCCGCCATCGAGGAGTCGCCGGAGCACCGGCGCACTCTGCGCGCCCTCGAGCGCGTGCGCGCCCTCTCCGGCGCGCTCATCGACGACGACGCCGCACGCCTGCCCGCGCCGGAGGAGAGCTGGTTCGGCTCGATCCTCACCCAGGTGCGCCGCGAGTCGCGGGCCGGACGCGACATCCCGCTGGCGAGCGTCCAGCCCGACGTGGCGCTGACGATCACCGAGGGAGCGGTCCGCGGACTCGTGCGCGAGGCGGGGGACAGCGTCGCCGGCGTGCTGGTCGGCCGCTGCCGCCTGGTCGGCGACATCGCCGAGCCGGGCGCGGAGGTCGTGGTGGAGCTGACGATCTCGGTCTTCTGGGGGGTGCCGATCGCCGAGGCGGCCCAGCAGGTGCGCGAGCGCGTGCACTCGCGGCTGCTGACCCAGACCGAGCTGCGGGTGTCGAGGATCGACGTCCGCGTGGAGGACGTCTACGTCCCCGGGACGGAGGAGTCGTGAGCGGCCTCGAGGCGGCGGCCCCGGTCGATCCGGTGTCCGCGCTCGCTGCGGAGTTGCGCGCCCTCGACGGTGTCGCGACCCTGATGCCGGCCAGGCCCGAGGTGCGCGACGTGCTCGCGCACGCGGCGACGGCGCTGAGCACGACCGGGATCGTGGTCGAGCCGCTGGGCACCGCGAGCGGCGGCACGTTCGCCGATCCGGTCCTGGTCCGCGTCGCGGGGGACGAGGTGTCCGTGGCCGTCGACCTCTGCGTGACCGCGGAGGCGTCCGCGCCGGACGTGGCGCGCGCGATCGGAGCCGCGGTGCGCGAGTGGTGCGTCCGGGTGCATCCGGAGCTGCGGCCGCGGGTGACCGTCCGGGTCGCCGCGATCGACTAGCCGGATCGGGGAGCGGGCGCGGCTGTCCGCAGGGCGGGACGCCTCGCCGTGAGGAGCGGAGCCGGGCCGGGCGGTCCCGTGCTTCTTCGGAGTGCACCGTGCCGACCGGAGCGACGGTGCTGCGGGCCGCCCGAGGTCGGTGTCCGCGCCGTCTCCCCCTGAGGAGCTTCCCGCTCAGGCGAGCCTCCCCGAAGAGCTTCCCGCTCAGGCGCGCTCGGCGAGGAACGCGTCCGTCTCGGCCGCCGTCGGCGCGGACACCGCCGCTCCGGCGCGGGTGACCGAGATCGCCGCGGCCGCGCTCGCCCAGCGGGTGAGGGCGACCAGCTGCTCCGGATCGTCGAGCCGTGCTCCCGTGGCGGCGAGCCGGGCCGAGAAGGCGCCGCAGAAGGTGTCGCCGGCGCCGGTGGTGTCCACGGCCTCCACCCGGAAGGCCGGGGTGCGCTCCGGCTCGCGGTCGCGGACCGCCACGACGACGCCGTCGGAGCCGAGGGTGACCAGCACGAGCGGCACCAGCGCGGTGAGGGCAGCGGCGAGCGCGTCGTCGTCGGCGGCGGTGATGCCGCGATCGGCGGCGAGCTCGCGGGCCTCGTGCTCGTTGACGATCAGCACGTCGAGCACCGCGAGGAGCTCCTCCGGCAGCGGGCCGATCGGGGCGGCGTTCAGGATCGACACCGTGCCGCCGGCGCGCGCGGCGCGGGCCGCCTCCGTCACCGTCGCCGTCGGGATCTCGAGCTGGAGGAGCAGGGCGTCGGCCGCCGCCACCAGGGCCGACTCCTCGGCGGTCAACCCGACCAGGGCGGCGTTCGCCCCGGAGTCGACGACGATCGCGTTCTCCCCGCGCTCGTCCACGGTGATCTGCGCGGTGCCGGTGCGGACGTCGCCGCGGCGGGCGCGCAGCTCCAGCGGCTCCTCGCCGAGGACCGCGACGAGCCGGTCTCCCGCCGAGTCGCGTCCGAGGCTCGTGACGAAGACGGTGCCGGGCTCGGTCCGTGCGGCCGCGACGGCCTGGTTGAGGCCCTTGCCGCCCGGGAAGGTGCTCGCGTCGAGGGCGAGCACCGTCTCTCCGGGGGCGGGGATGCGGGCGACCCGGTGGACGTGGTCGAGGTTGGCGCTTCCGAGCACGAGGAGGGGCATGCCCTCGACGTTAGAGCACGCGCAAGGGGGTCCGCCGCGGGCTCGGCCGCACCTACGGTGGAGGCATGGAAACTCGAATCCTCGGACGCACCGGCGCCCCCGTCTCCGTCGTCGGCCTCGGAACCTGGCAGCTCGGTGCCGACTGGGGGGACGTCGCCGAGACCGACGCCCTCGCCGTGCTCGACGCCGCAGTGGAGTCGGGGGTGACCCTCTTCGACACCGCCGACGTCTACGGCGACGGCCGCAGCGAGCGGACGATCGGCGCCTACCGCGCGGCGCACCCCGACGCGCAGGTCTTCGTCGCCACCAAGATGGGCCGTCGCGCGGAGCAGATCCCCGCCAACTACGTGCTCGACAACTTCCGCGCCTGGACCGACCGCTCGCGCGCCAACCTCGGCGTCGACACTCTCGATCTGGTGCAGCTGCACTGCCCGCCCACCTCCGTCTACTCCGACGACGCCGTCTACGACGCCCTCGACACCCTCGTCGCCGAGGGCGCGATCGCCGCCTACGGCGTCTCGGTCGAGCGCACGGAGGAGGCGCTGACCGCGATCGCCCGCCCGAACGTCGCGAGCGTCCAGATCATCCTGAACGCGTTCCGCCTCAAGCCGCTCGACGAGGTGCTGCCCGCCGCCCGCGAGGCCGGCGTCGGCATCCTCGCGCGCGTCCCGCTCGCCTCGGGCCTGCTCAGCGGCCGCTACACGACCGAGACCGTGTTCGCGCCGGAGGACCACCGCAGCTACAACCGCGACGGCTCCGCCTTCGACGTCGGCGAGACCTTCTCGGGCGTCGACTTCGCGACCGGCGTGGAGGCCGCGCAGGAGTTCTCCCGCCTCGCCGACGACCACGGCCTCGCCCCCGCGGCGGCCGCGCTCGCCTGGATCATCCAGCAGGAGGGCGTCACCTCGGTGATCCCCGGCGCCCGCTCGCCCGAGCAGGCCCGCGCCAACGCGGCCGCCGCCTCCGCCGCGCCCCTCGGCCCCGCCTTCATGGAGGCCGTGAACGCCCTCTACGACACCCACTTCCGCCCCACCGTCCACCCGCGCTGGTAGCCGGCCCTTTCCTCACCGCCGCTCAGTCTCCCGAGAAGGCTCGTTCTCCACTCCGAGAACGAGCCTTCTCGGGCGACTGAGCGCAGCGCCTAGGAGTTCAGCGCCGCGTCCACGATCGTGCGCGCCTCGGCCTGGACCTCGTGTAGGTGGTCGAGGCCGCGGAAGCTCTCGGCGTAGATCTTGTAGACGTCCTCGGTGCCGGAGGGGCGCGCGGCGAACCAGGCGTCCTCGGTGACGACCTTGACGCCTCCGACGGCCGCGCCGTTGCCCGGCGCCTTCGAGAGCTTCGCGGTGATCTCGGACCCGGCGAGGGTCGTCGCCGCGATCGCGTCGCCGTCCAGCTTGCCGAGGGCCGCCTTCTGCGCCTTCGTCGCCACCGCGTCCACGCGCTCGTAGACCGGGTCGCCGAAGCGCCCGGTCAGCTCGCGGTAGAGCGCCGACGGGCTCTTCCCGGTGACCGCCACGATCTCGGAGGCGAGCAGCGCGAGGAGGATGCCGTCCTTGTCGGTGGTCCAGACGGTGCCGTCGAAGCGGAGGAACGAGGCGCCCGCGGACTCCTCGCCGCCGAAGCCGACCGAGCCGTCGACCAGCCCGGGGACGAACCACTTGAAGCCCACCGGGACCTCCCAGAGGCGCCGGCCCAGCGACTCCGCGACCCGGTCGATGATCGAGGAGGAGACCAGCGTCTTGCCGATCGCCGCGTCATCGCGCCAGCCGGTGCGGTGGCGGTAGAGGTAGTCGATCGCGACGGCCAGGTAGTGGTTGGGGTTCATCAGCCCGCCGTCGGGGGTGACGATGCCGTGCCGGTCCGCGTCGGCGTCGTTGCCGGTGAGGATGTCGAAGTCGCCGGCGCGCGCGACCACCGAGGCCATCGCGCTGGGGGAGGACGGGTCCATCCGGATCTTGCCGTCCCAGTCGAGGGTCATGAAGCCCCAGGCCGGGTCGACCTCCCCGTTCACCACGGTCAGGTCGAGGCCGTGCATCTCGGAGATCAGCTGCCAGTAGTGCACGGAGGCGCCGCCGAGGGGGTCGGCCCCGATCCGCACGCCGGCCTTCCGGATCGCGTCGAGGTCGATGATGTTCGCCAGGTCCGCGACGTAGTGCGTGCGGTAGTCGTAGGTCTCGACCGCGGAGGGCTCGGCCGAGGTCACGCCGCGGTTGCCGTCGGCGATGAGCTCGTTGGCCCGGTCGGCGATCCAGGTCGTCGCGTCGGAGTCGGCGGGGCCGCCGTGCGGCGGGTTGTACTTGAAGCCGCCGTCGCGGGGCGGGTTGTGCGAGGGGGTGACCACGATGCCGTCGGCCCGGTCGGTGTGCGCGGGGTCGTTGTTGTAGCGGAGGATCGCGTGGCTGAGCGCCGGCGTCGGCACGAAGTCGTCGAACTCGTCCACGAGCACGCGGACCTGGTTGCCCACCAGGACCTCGAGGGCGGTGGTGAGGGCCGGGCGGGAGAGCCCGTGCGTGTCGGCGCCGATGAACAGCGGGCCGGTGATGCCCTGCTCCGTCCGGTACTCGACGATCGCCTGGGTGACGGCGGCGATGTGGTCCTCGTTGAAGGCCGTGTCGAACGAGGATCCGCGGTGGCCCGAGGTGCCGAACACCACCTTCTGAGCCGGGTCGGAGATGTCCGGCTTCTTCTCGTAGTACGCCCTCACGAGGGCCTCGACGTCGATGAGATCGGAGGCCTGTGCCGGCTTCCCTGCGCGATCGGTCATGCGGACCATAGTGGCAGTCCGGCCCCCTCCAGGGGTACCGCGGCTGGCTAGGCTTGCGCCATGCCCGACAGCGCCCCCGAGACCCGTGCCTACAGCTATCTCGGGCCCAGCGGCACGTTCACGGAGGCGGCCCTCGCGCAGGTCCCGGAGGCGCGCGGACAGCTGTGGCGCAGCGTCGCGAACGTGGGGGAGGCGCTGAGCGATCTGGTCACCGGACGCAGCGACGGCGCGGTGATCGCGATCGAGAACTCGGTCGAGGGCGGAGTGACGGCCGCGCAGGACGCGCTGGCGCGGATCCCGGGGCTGCGCATCGTCGGCGAGTACCTGGTGCCGGTGTCGTTCATCCTGGTCGGCCGCCCGGGGACGAGCCTCGAGGAGGTGCGCACCGTCGCCGCGCACCCCGTGGCTTACGGACAGTGCCGGGTGTGGCTCGACCGCGAGATCCCCAGCCACGAGCACCTGCCCGCCTCCAGCAACGTCCAGGCCACCGTCGACCTGCTGGGCGGATCGCCCGCGGACGCGGCCATCGCCCCTCCCGGGATCGTCGCCCACCACGACGTCGTGGTGCTGGCGGAGCGGATCGGCGACAACCCGAACGCCGTCACGCGCTTCGTGCACGTCTCGCGCTCGCACGCGCTGCCCGAGCCGACCGGCGCCGACAAGACCAGCGTGATCGCCGAGCTCCCGGCCGACCAGCCGGGCGCCCTGCTCGACATGCTCGAGCAGTTCGCGACCCGCGGGGTGAACCTGAGCATGATCCAGTCGCGGCCGATCGGCGATGCCCTCGGCCGGTACCGGTTCGTCATCGACCTCGACGGGCACGTCCAGGACGAGCGGGTCGCCGACGCGCTGATGGGGCTGCGGCGCTTCAGCCCGAAGGTGATCTTCCTCGGCTCGTATCCGCGCGCTGACCGCCGCCCGGTCACCTCCGTGCGACGCTACGACGACGAGGTGTTCCTCGAGGCCCGCGACTGGCTGCGCGGGATCCTCTCCCACGAGCCGGAGGTCGACGATGACCGGGGAAGACGATGACGGGTCGCGACGATGACTGACGACGACGAACGGGTCGACCCGCGCTACGACCCGGCCTTCCAGCGCGGGTTCTCGGGACCGGTGGAGCGTCTGAGAGGCGACGAGCGGGCGTTCGCGAGGCCCGGCTCGGGTGCCGCCCCCGGCGCTCCCGCCGCCACGTCCGGAGCCGCCGCTCGTCCCGCGCTCCCGGAGTCGCGCGTGGTCCGCCCCGGCTCCTCGTCCGTGCCCGGACCGCGCCGCATCATGGCCCTGCCCGACATCGCCGGAGCCGCCGAGGGCCGGCGGTCGCACCGCCTCGGCGCCGAGACCGCGCCCGCACCCCTGCCGGAGCCGGCCGCCGACCCCGCTCCCGCTGCTCCCGCCGAGCCCGTGCGCGAGGCGCCCCTGCTGCGGAACCCGTGGCTCCTCGTGCTCCTGCTCGCCGGCCTCGCGGGGACCCTGATCGGCCTCGCGCTCCTCTACACCGGCTACTCCTCGCCGCCTCCGCCCTACTACGGCGACTCCGACGTGCCCTCGCCCGCGTGGATCCAGCGGCAACTCCTCTACTACTCCTGCATCCCCCTGCTGGGCTGCCTGCCGGCGTCGCTGCTGCTGGCGGTCGGAGTGGCCGCGCTGCGGTGGCGCGGCGTCGTCGTGCGGCCCCGCGCCGAGGAGCCGCGCGAGTCCGCGCAGCTCCTCGAGGCCGAGGCTCAGACTCCGGACGCGCCGAAGAGCAGGCCGAGGAGGTAGGTCACCAGGGCCGCGCCGTAGCCGATCCCGAGCTGGCGCAGCGCCCGGGCCAGCGGCGGGGCGCCTGAGAGCAGCCCGACGACCGCGCCGGTGGCGAGCAGGGCGATGCCCACGAGCACGCAGGCGACAACCACCGCGGCGAGCCCCGTCAGGCCGAGCAGGTAGGGCAGCACCGGGATGATCGCGCCCGAGGCGAAGAAGCAGAAGCTCGACAGCGCCGCGCCCATGCCCGTGCCGATCGACTCGTGCTCGTCGACGTCGGGGTCTCCTGCGGGACCGCCCAGCGTGATGGGGGAGGTGACGGCGCCGCCGCGCAGGCCCGTGAAGACGGAGGCGGCACGCGCGTCGGCCTGCTCCTGGGTCATCCCGCGAGCGCGGTAGACCAGGGCGAGCTCGTTCGCGTCGACGTCCAGATCGGGGACGATGCGGTTCGCGTCGAGGTCCGGGCTGGAGGCCGAGAGCAGCTCGCGCTGCGAGCGCACCGAGACGAACTCGCCCGCGCCCATCGAGAGGGCGCCGGCGAGCAGGCCCGCGATGCCCGTGAACAGGACGACGCCCGTCCCGACTCCGCTCGCTCCCACTCCGAGCACGAGGGCGAGGTTCGAGACCAGGCCGTCGTTCGCTCCGAAGACCGCCGCGCGGAACGTCCCGGAGAGGCGGTTGCGACCGCGCTCGGCGAGCCCGCGGACGACCTCGCCGTGGATCCGCTCGTCGGCGGCCATCGCCTCGGTGGCGTCGTCGTCGTCGGCGTAGGGGGAGCGGGCCTCGGCGCGCTGGATCAGGGCGAGGACGAACACGGAGCCGAAACGGCGGGTGAGGAAGCCGAGGAAGCGCGTGCGGAGGTCCGGGCGGGGCGCGGGCTCCGCCGCGGAGCCGAGCAGCTCGCGCCAGTGCTCCTCGTGGCGTCCCTCGGCCACGGCGAGCGCGAGCAGGATCTCCCGCTCCTCGCCGGAGCGGCGGCCGGCGAGGTCGCGGTACACGGAGGCCTCGGCGAGCTCGTCGGCGAGGTAGCGGCGCCAGCGGCGCACCTGTGCGGGACTGGGGGTGGGGGCGGTGGTCGCCATGCGATCTCCTGGCTCAGGTCCGCCGACCCGCGCGAGAGGACCGGTCAGGACGTGCGTCGACTGACCGAAGGTCTCGTTCGCCCCGGCCGGAGCCGGGGTGGAGCGCCGGGCCCGGATCGTCCCGGACCAGCATGTCGACGCGCCTCGTCGTCCGCTCGGCGGACGGTGGGAACTACTCCCCTTCGCGGGGACCACCGTAGCCGAGATCGGAGGAGAACGCCCGGCCGATCCGCGGGCCGTCGGGCGGACGTCCGCCCGGCCCGGAGCCGGAGCGTCGTCGAGGACGCCCGCGCCGGGTCAGAGCGAGGCGGTCGCCCGGGCGGCGCGGCGGGCCTGGCGCTCGTGCTCGGCGTCCAGGAGCGTGCGCGTGGCGGGGACCGCCAGGAACTCGACCAGGGTGTCCGTCTCCTCGACGATGCGCTCGGCGCGGTCGAGCGGGTCGGTGCGCAGGAGGCGGCGGGCGGCGGACGCGACGTGCGCCGGCTTCGCCGCCAGGGCGCGCAGGCGCTCGTCGACGCGGCCGGCGAGGTCGGCGCGCGGCACGACCTCGGTCACGAGCTGCCACTCCAGCGCCTCGGCCGCGCGGACCGGGCGGCCCGACAGCACGAAGTCCAGGGCGCGGCGGCGGCCGACGACGCGGGGGAGCGCGGCGGTGACTCCGACGTCCGGGACGAGCCCGACGTCGCCGTACGCGCTGAGGAAGAGGGCGGCGGGAGTCGCGATCACGATGTCGGCGGCCAGAGCGAAGGCGATGCCGGCGCCGGCGACCATGCCGTCGATCGCGCAGACGACGACGGCGCGGCTGTCCTCGAGCAGGCGGATCACCTGGGCGGTCGTGGTCGCGACGTCGCGCAGGTAGTGGTCCGGGTTCTCGGACCCCATGATCGCCGAGATGTCGCCGCCCGTGCAGAACGCGCGGCCGGCCGCGGCGATCACGATGACGGAGCAGCCGGCGTCGGCGTCGAGGTCGGCGACGGTGCTCAGCAGCAGTCGCGCGGTGCCGAGATCGATCGCGTTGAGGGCGTCGGGGCGGTTGAGGGTGATCCGGGCGCCGGAGCCGTCGCGCTCGAGGACGACGCCGGGGGTCGCGTCGATGAGGGGGGTGGCGTGCATGGAAGAGCCTTCAGGGGAGCAGGGGTGTCGAACGCGGGGGGACGTTCTCGGGGGATGACTCACATTCGCAGCCGTCCGCGCGATCGGATGCCTCCTCGCGGCCGATGCTCAGCCGGTCCCGGGGGTACGCGCGGGCGGCGGCCCGTCCCGGCCCTCCTCTACACTGCTGGGGTGATTGATCCCGTACTTCTGCGCGAGAACCCGGACGTCCTGAAGCGCTCGCAGGAGGCGCGCGGCGACTCCGTCGAGCTGGTCGACGAGGCGCTCGAGGCCGACCGCGTGCGCCGTGCGGCGATCACCGAGGCGGAGCGGCTCCGGGCCGAGCAGAACGCCTTCGGCAAGACCGTCGCCAAGGCTCCGAAGGACGAGAAGGCGGCCCTCGTCGCCGAGGCCCAGCGCCTCGCCGCCGCCGCCAAGCAGGCCCAGCAGGAGGCGTCCGAGGCCGACGACGCCTTCACCGTGCTGGTGAAGCGCATCGCCAACCCGATCATCGAGGGCGTCCCCGCGGGCGGCGAGGAGTCGTTCGAGCTCGTCAGGACGGTCGGCGAGCGCCCCGTCTTCGACTTCGCCCCGCGCGACCACCTCGAGCTCGGCGAGCTGCTGGACGGCATCGACATGCAGCGCGGCGCGAAGGTCAGCGGCGCGCGCTTCTACTTCCTTAAGGGCCTGGTCGCCCGCCTCGAGATCGCGCTGATGAACCTGGGCCTCGAGAAGGCGCTCGCCGCCGGCTTCACCCCGCTGATCACGCCGACCCTCGTGCGCCCCGAGATCATGGACGGCACCGGCTTCCTCGGCGAGCACGACGACGAGGTGTACCGCCTCCGCGACGACGACCTCTACCTCACCGGCACCAGCGAGGTCGCCCTCGCCGGATACCACGCCGACGAGATCCTCGACCTCTCCGGCGGCGCGAAGCGCTACGCGGGCTGGAGCACCTGCTACCGCCGCGAGGCGGGCTCGGGCGGGCGAGACACCCGCGGCATCATCCGCGTGCACCAGTTCAGCAAGCTCGAGATGTTCGTCTACACCCTCCCCGAGGACGCCGAGGCGGAGCACGCGCGCCTGCTCTCGTACCAGGAGGACGTCCTGCAGAGCCTCGGCCTGCACTACCGCGTCATCGACACGGCGGCCGGCGACCTCGGCCAGAGCGCGGCGCGCAAGTTCGACGTGGAGGCGTGGGTCCCCACGCAGGAGACCTACCGCGAGCTGACCTCGACCTCGAACTGCACCACGTTCCAGGCCCGCCGCCTCGACACCCGCTACCGCACCGAGTCGGGGAAGACGGCTCCGGTCGCAACCCTCAACGGCACGCTCGCGACCACCCGCTGGATCGTCGCCCTCCTCGAGACTCACCAGCGGGCGGACGGCTCGGTGCTCGTCCCCGAGGCGCTGCGGCCCCACCTCGGCGGCCTCGAGGTGCTCGAGCCCGTCGCATGAGCGCGGCCCGCGCCTCCGGCCGCCGCCTCGTCGCCCTCGACATCGACGGCACCGTCATGCACGAGGACGGCACCATCACCCGCGCGGTGACGGACGCGATCACCCGCGTGGCCGCCCAGGGCGACGAGGTGATGCTCGCCACCGGGCGCTCGCCCTCCTCCACCCTGCCGGTCGTCGAGCGCCTCGGGATCTCGCCCGAGTACGTGATCTGCTGCAACGGAGCGGTCACGCTCCGCCGCGACGCGTCCGGTGCTTACGTCCCCGAGACGGTCGAGACCTTCGACCCGACGGAGGTCCTCGAGACCATCCGCCGCTCCCTCCCCGACGCGCACTACGCCGTCGAGGACGCGGACGGCGCCTTCTTCTACACCGAGGCGTTCCCGGGCGGTGCCGTGATGGGTGCCGAGACGACCCACGTCCCCTTCGAGGAGCTGCTCGGCCGGCTGTGCACCCGCGTCGTCGTGATCTCGCCCGAGACCGGGATCGAGGAGTTCACCTCTCTGGTCGAGGAGATGGGCCTGCACCAGGTCAGCTACGCGATCGGCTGGACCGCCTGGCTCGACATCGCCCCGCACGGCGTCAACAAGTCCACCGCGCTCGAGGTCGTCCGCGAGGAGCTGGGCATCGAGCGGAGCGACGTGGTCGCGCTGGGCGACGGCCGCAACGACATCGAGATGCTCACCTGGGCCGCCGCCGAGGGCGCAGGGCTCGCGATGGGGCAGGCGCCCGACGAGGTGCGGGCCGTGGCCTCCGCCGTGATCCCCTCGGTCCACCAGGACGGCGTGGCGGTCGCGCTCTCGGCGCTGCGCTGATCACGGTCCCGCGCGCTCGGCGGTTACTATCGGGTGTCGCTCCTGCGGGAGCGGCCGGGAGGGCTGTCCGAGCGGCCGATGGAGCCAGTCTTGAAAACTGGTGGGCGGAAACGTCTCGTGGGTTCGAATCCCACGCCCTCCGCCACGCCGTCCGCCACGGAGTCCCGTTCTTCGCGTCGCTTCTCGCCGGCGACTTCCGACGCACGTCCTGGCGCGCGACGACGGAGGCCTGCCCGCTCTCCTTCGGAACGCGCCAGCCCTCTGTATAGGATTGCGCGACGCCCGGGATCGACGCCCGGCCCTCACCTCCGCACCACTGACGCCTCGACACCGGGAGACGGATGCGCCGCACGGGCCCTTCGACACAGACTCGCGACACTCCGCGCACGCCGCGCCCCTTCGTGCGGCACGGCCGCCAGAACCGGCACACCCTCGCGCGGACCCTGGTGAAGGGAGCCGCCCTCGTGGGCGGTGTCGGCGTGGTCGCCTCGGTGTCGGTGGTCGCGATCGCGGCGACGCTGATCGTCCAGTCCGTGCAGCCCTCGGTCGACCTGCACCCGGGCGCGGCCGGCTCCAGCGTCGAGGCCGGAGGCGCCCCGGAGATCGGCGCACTCGAGGGCGGCTTCAACGTCCTCGTCGTCGGCAGTGACTCGCGGAAGGGCCAGGGCGACGCCTACGGCGACCCCGACGAGGAGACGAGCGTCCTCAACGACGTCAACATGCTGATGCACGTCTCGGCCGACCACAGCAACGCGACGGTCGTGAGCTTCCCCCGCGACATGTACGTCGACATCCCGGAGTGCGTGAACGCCGCCACGGGTGAGACGATCCCCGCCCGGTACGACACCAAGATCAACGAGGCGATGGGCAGCGACGTCAGCCTCGGCTGCGTGGCGGGGGTCGTCGAGGACCTCATGGGCGTCCGGGTCGACTACGGCGCGGTCGTGCAGTTCAACGGCGTGATCGAGATGTCGAACGCGGTCGGCGGAGTCGACGTCTGCGTCGCGACCGAGATCGCGGACCCCTACACGAACACCTACCTCGAGCCGGGCGTGCACTCGCTCGAGGGCATGGCGGCGCTGCAGTTCCTCCGCAGCCGCCACGGCATCGGCGACGGCAGCGACCTGACCCGCATCAGCAACCAGCAGGTCTTCCTCTCGGCGCTCGTGCGCCGGATCAAGAGCGCGGACACCCTCCTCAACCCGGTCGCGCTCTACGGTCTCGCGAAGGCGGCGCTCGGCAACATGACGCTCTCGACCGGTCTCGACAACGTGAACACGATGGTCCAGATGGGACTCGCGCTGAAGGACGTCGACCTCGCGGACGTCGTCTTCGCGCAGTACCCGACCGGGGCGACTCCGAGCGGAGTGGAGCCGGACCGCGCCGCGGGCGACGTCCTGGCGAGCGCCCTGCAGACCGATCAGCCGATCGCCATCACCGGCGGCACGGGCGCCGGCGCGACCGTGGAGGGCGAGGCGGCGGCCCCGGCCGATACCGCCGCTCCGTCGGGCCCGGCGACCGCGGATCCGCTGGCGACGGCCGAGGCGGCACCCGGCACTCCTGCAGCGACTCCCGAGGACGGATCCAAGGTTGCCCTGCCAGAATCGGTCACCGGCCAGAGCGCCGACCAGCAGACCTGCTCGGTCGGCTTCTTCGGCTGAGCCGAGGGCGGGCGGCACCACGGGTGCTCTCCACCTCGCGCGCTGACTCCGGGACGACACGCGTCCCGCAGCCGAGAGAGAGTACGACCCGATGAGCGAACGCGCGTCCACCTGGACCACAGCAGCACGGCACGGCCGCCTGCGCCGCCCGAGCGGCGTGCGCTTCGCCGCGCGGATCCTCGCGGCCTGCGTGGGTGTCGGCGTGCTCAGCGCGGTCTGCATCGTGGCGATCGCCGCCTCGCTGATCGCGGGGAGCGCGCGTCCGTCCGTCGACCTAGGGATCGACTCGGGCGGAGGCGACGTGCCCGAGATCGGGGCGATCGAGGGCGGCGTCAACATCCTGCTCGCCGGCAGCGACAGCGCCGACGGATCGGCCGCCGGGGCCTACGGCGAGCGTGCCGAGAACCTCAACGACGTCACGATGCTCATGCACATCTCGGCCGACCACTCGACCGTGGAGGTCGTCAGCTTCCCCCGCGACCTCTACGTCCCGATCCCCTCCTGCACCGACCCGGCCACCGGCGCCGTCTCGGACGCGGTGGACTCGGCGAAGATCAACACCTCGCTCGAGGCCGGCGGGCTGGCGTGCACCGTGCAGACGGTCGAGCAGCTGACCGGGCTCGAGATCCCCTACGCGGCGCTCATCCAGTTCGAGGGCGTCATCGAGATGTCGAACGCGGTCGGCGGAGTCGACGTCTGCGTCGCCACCCCGATCCAGGACGAGTACACGGGGCTGAACCTCGACGCGGGCACGCACACGCTCGTCGGCGCCGAGGCGCTGGCGTTCCTCCGCACCCGGCACGGCGTCGGCGACGGCAGCGACCTCACCCGCATCTCGAGCCAGCAGGTGTACCTCTCATCGCTGGTGCGCAAGGTGAAGAGCGCGTCGACGCTCTCGAACCCGGTGAACCTCTACGGCCTCGCGAAGGCGGCCGTCTCGAACATGCAGCTCTCCACCTCGCTCGAGAACGTGAACACCCTCGTGTCGATCGGCCTCGCGGTGAAGGACGTCGACCTCGCGAACGTGGTCTTCGTGCAGTACCCGACCTTCATCGACGGCAACGGCGTGTACCCCAGCGAGGACGCGGCGGCGGCGCTGAACGCGGCGCTCCTCGCCGACCAGCCGATCGCGCTGAGCGGCACCACCGGCGGCGGCTCGCAGTCGACGGGGGAGGAGCCCGGGGCGACCAATGCTCCGGCGGCCACGGAGTCGCCGGCCACCGACGCCCCCGCGACCGACGCCCCCGCGACGAGCGCACCCGACGGGCCGGTCACCCTCCCGAGCGACGTCTCCGGGCAGACGGCGCAGCAGGAGACCTGCACGATCGGCCGGCCCCTGTCGGACCAGTAGGCGGCTTCCCGCCTTCCCGCGGAGGGGCGGGCGCCCGTGTCGCGAGGCCCTCGCGCGTGCGGTTATGATGGTCGTCGTGCGTCCGCCAGCGGGCGCTCAGGAGTCGTCGCATAGTCCGGTCGAGTGCACCACCCTGCTAAGGTGGAGAACCTTTTATTGGGTTCCGTGGGTTCAAATCCCACCGACTCCGCATCGTCCGAAGGCCCCGCTCAGGCGGGGCCTTCGTCGTTCCCGGCGGTGCCTGTCCCTGCCGCAGTACCGGCGTCTCCCGGCGGTGCCGGTGTCTCCGCAGTGCCGGGGTCTCGCGGTGCCGGAGCCTTCCGGCCGGCGCTCCGCCGGTCGCGCGCGGCGACGGCGGCCGATGCGACCTGGCGCCCCGGCCGCCCGGGATCCGCCGCCGATCCGCCGGGCGGGTGCGCTCCCGGAGCGGCTACCCTGATCGGATGCCCAGCCCGATCCTCGACGCCCTGTCCGCTCCTCCCGCGCGGAGGGACGTCGCCTCGATCCGGGGTGCTCTCGCCGAGGTCGCGATCGGCGACTCGGTGCGCGTCCTCGTCCGCTCCCCGCGCTACGGCCTCTACGGGATCGAGGGGGTCGTCCGGCAGGCCGTCGGCGGCGAGCTCGTCGTCGCGGACGTCTTCCTCGGCACGGGGACCGAGATCCAGAGCATCGCCCTGGCTCCGGACGCTGACGAGGTCGGCGGGGAGCGCTCGGCCGAGGGACTCGAGCACGGGGATACGGTGCGCGTGGCGTTCTCGACTCCGGCGCTCGGGTCGTTCACGATCACGGGCCCGCTGACGGCCGGCGGCCGCGACGGGTTCCTCCTCGTCGGCAGCTGGATCGTCGCGGACGGCGGCGAGCCCGGCCGCCACGTCGACCGCATCGAGCGCCTGACGGACGTCGGCGTCCACGAGAAGCACGTCCCCGGGCGCCGCTCCGCGGTCGAGGAGTAGCCCCTCAGCTCTGGCAGTGCGGGCACCAGTAGGTGACCCGCAGCTGCAGCTCGTCGTCGCCGAGCTCACCGCGCTCGATCGGAGTGCCGCAGCGCCGACACGGCTTGCGGTCGCGGCCGTAGACCCAGAGCTGCTGGCCCGGGCGCAGGTTGCCGGTCGTCGTGCGCTCGATCCGCTCGCGGTTCACGGTGATGAGCCGCTTCGCGAGCGCGATGGTGCGCACGAGGTCGCCGCTCCCGCCGACCGGGCGCGTGGGCAGCACGCCGCGCAGGAAGCACAGCTCGGCGCGGTAGACGTTGCCGAGTCCGGCCATGATCCGCTGGTCGAGCAGCGCGAGCCCGATCGGCCGCTCCGGATCGGCGGACAGGCGTCGCAGCGCCTCGTGCGCGTCCCAGTCGGCGCCGAGCAGATCGGGGCCGAGATAGCCGACCACGTCCTCCTCGGCCGAGCGCGGGACGATCTCGAGGAGCCCGAGCTCGAAGCCGACCGCCTGCCAGTCCTCGGTCTCGAGGACGATCCGGGCCTGGAACGCCGGCCGGTGCCACTTCGGCCGCTCGCCCTCGCCGCGGGCGTAGAGGTGCCAGCTCCCCTCCATCTTGAGGTGGGAGTGGATCAGCGCGTCGCCGACCCGCATCAGCAGGTGCTTGCCGCGGGGGACGACCTCGTCGACCGTCTCGCCGGTGAGGTCGACCGTCGCGTACTTCGGCACGCGGACGTCGCATCGGGTCAGGACCTCGCCGTCCAGCGCCTCGGCGAGGTTGTGGGCGGATCGGTAGACGGTGTCACCCTCGGGCACGCGGGCTCCCTCCGGCGCTCACGAGCGCATCCTCAGGCCGCGGGGATTCGCGACGAAGCCGGCGGCGACGAGGGCGTCGCCGAAGGGCGTGCCGAGCGCGAAGACGCCGTCGATCTTCTCGACGGTCAGCTTCTCGACCCCGCGGGAGCGGACCAGCTGCGAGAGGGAGGCGGCCGCGTCGGCGAGGGCCGCCTCGTCGGCGGTGAAGGTGAGGGCGGTCTTGCCGCCGCGCTCGAGGTAGACCGCGAGCGCTCCGTCGACGACGGCGACCAGCGCGCCGGCCTTCCGACCGGGGCGGTGCCCCTCGCCCTGCGGCCACGGCAGAGCGGCGCCGAACGGATTGGCGGGGTCGGTCGCCGCCAGCGCGAGCACCGGGCGTGAGCGCTCCTGCGCCTCGTCCTGCGGGGCGAACGTGCGGAGCCGGTCGACGCTGCCGGCTGTGCCGAACTGCGCTGCTCCCAGCTTCTCGATGAAGTAGCCCCTCCGGGCGCGGCCCTGCTGCTCGAAGCCGCTCAGCACCTTGTAGGCGAGGGCGAAGCCGCCCAGGACGCCCTCGGCCTGCACGGAGCCGCGGGTGACGATCCCGTACCGCTCGAGCAGCGTCTCGCCGAGCGCGTGCCCGCGGATCGTCGCGTCCGACTCCGCGAGCGGCACGATCGACCAGCGGCCGCCGGCGGTCGGCGGCCCCACGCGGGTGGCCATCGTGGGGCGGGCGGTCATCCGGCCCCGGGGCGCGCGGGCGCGGGCGGGGGCGCGCGGCTGGCGGTGGGCGCCGCCGGTCGAGCCGACGAGGGTGCGCAGCGGCGCCAGGGTGTCGTTCGTGACGAGCCCGGCCCAGACCAGCTCCCACAGGGCCTCGACGAGGCCCGCGTCGTCGGTGGAGCCGACCGCGTCGGAGAGCTGGCGGAAGAAGTAGCCGCCGCCCGAGCCGAGCACGCCGACGATCTCCTGCTGGAGCTCGGTCAGGGTCACGGACTCGGCGGCGGGGACGGGGAGGGTCAGCCCTGCCGTGTCGGCGAGATGGAGGCTCACCCAGCCGTCGTTGCCGGGCAGGGTGCCCGCGCCGGCCCAGAGGACCTCGCCGGTCGCGGTGAGCTCGTCGAGCATCGCGGGGGAGTAGTCGCGCACCCGGGCGGGCAGGATCAGCGACTCCCAGGCGGACGCGGGGATGGGCGCGCCGGCCAGCTGGTCGATCACGGAGGCCACGCCGTCGATACCGCGGAGCGAGCCGCCGACGTGCTGCCAGGCGGGGAGGAAGCGGGCGTACGCGGCCGCGTCCACCGGCTCCACCTCCTTGCGGAGCGCGGCGAGAGAGCGGCTGCGCAGGCGGCGCAGCACCTCGGCGTCGCACCACTCGGTCCCGGTGCCGGTGGGGCGGAACTCGCCCTCCGAGACGCGGCGCTCGCCCGCGAGGCGGCGCAGGGTGTCGGTGACGACCGCGACTCCGAGGCCCAGGCGGGTGGCGACGGCGGCGGCGGTGAAGGGGCCGTGGGTGCGCGCGTAGCGGGCGACGAGGTCGCCGAGCGGATCGCGGACCGGGTCGATGAAGGCGACGGGGACGCCGATCGGCAGGGGCACGCCGAGAGCGTCGCGGAGCCGGGAGGCGTCCTCCATCGCGGCGTACCGCTGCTCACCGCCGAGGCCCACGGGCAGGACGCGCTTGGCCTTCACGAGCGCGGCCACGTCGGCCTCGAGCACCGCGCGCTCGATCGCGGGCGCCTTCGCGACGTCCGCCGAGGCGACCGACTCGTCGACCAGGCGCTCCCCGAGCTCGTCGAGCGTCAGCGGGCCGAGCAGCCGGAGCAGGTCGGCGGCGCCCTCGAGCCCGCGGAGGCGGCGCTCGGGCTCGACGCGCTGCAGCTCGCGCTCGATCTGCGCGAGGACGGCCGGGTCGAGCAGCTCGCGCAGCTCCGCCCGGCCGAGCAGCTCGCCGAGGAGCGTCGCGTCGACCGAGAGCGCCGCGGCACGGCGCTCGGCGAGCGGGCTGTCGCCCTCGTACATGAAGGCCGCGACGTAGCCGAAGAGCATGGACCGCGCGAACGGACTGGCGGTCGGCGTCTCGACCTCGAGGATCCGCAGCTCGCGCCCGTCCAGCCGCGCGGCGAGCCGGAGCAGCGCGGGCAGGTCGTAGACGTCCTGGAGGCACTCGCGGACGGTCTCGAGGATGATCGGGAAGGTCGGGTAGGTGCGGGCGACGTCGAGCAGCTGCGCCGCCCGCTGCCGCTGCTGCCAGAGCGGGGAGCGCTTGCCCGGGTTGTACCTCGGGAGCAGGAGCGCCCGCGCCGCGCACTCGCGGAACCGGGCGGCGAAGAGGGCTGAGCCGCCGACCTCGCTCGTGACCAGCTGCTCCAGCTCCTCGCGCTCGAACAGGAACAGCTCGGAGCCCGGCGGCTCCGACTCCGTGTCGGGGATCCGCACGACGATGCCGTCGTCCCCGGCCATCGCCGCTCCGTCGACGCCGTGCCGCTCGCGGACGCGGGCGCCGATGGCGAGCGCCCACGGCGAGTGCACCTGCATCCCGTACGGGGAGTGCAGCACCAGCCGCCAGTCGCCCAGCTCGTCGCGGAAGCGCTCGAGCACGAGGGTGCGGTCGTCCGGGATCTGCCCGGTGGCCAGGCGCTGCTCGTCGAGGAAGGAGAGGAGGTTGTTGGTCGCGTACTCGTCGAGCCCGGCCGCCGTGCAGCGCTCGCGCGCCGTCTCGGGGGCGGCGGCGCCCACCTCGCGGGTGAACGCCCCGATCGCCTCGCCGAGCTCGGCGGGGCGCCCCTGCGAGTCGCCCTTCCAGAACGGGAGGCGCCCGGGCTCGCCGAACGCCGGCGTCACGATCACGCGGTCGTAGGTGATCTCCTGGATGCGCCAGCTGGTGGCTCCGAGCGCGAAGACGTCGCCGACGCGGGACTCGTAGACCATCTCCTCGTCGAGCTCGCCGACGCGGTTGCCGGTCGAGCCCGGCTCGCCGACCATGAACACGCCGAAGAGCCCGCGGTCGGGGATGGTGCCGCCGCTGGTGACGGCGAGGCGCTGGGCGCCGGGCCGGCCGGTGAGCGTGTTCGCGTCGCGGTCCCAGACGAGGCGCGGCCGCAGCTCCGCGAACTGGTCGGAGGGGTAGCGGCCCGAGAGCAGGTCGAGGGTCGCCTCGTAGGCGGAGCGGGGCAGGGACACGAAGGGGGCGCTGCGGCGGACGGTGTCGAACCAGTCGTCCACGTCGAGGCTCTCGAGGGCCGTCGCGGCGACGGTCTGCTGCGCGAGGATGTCGAGCGGGTTCGCGGGGACGGCGATCGCCTCGATCAGGCCCGAGCGCATCCGCTCCGTCGTCACGGCGGAGTGGAGAAGGTCGGCCCGGTGCTTGGGGTAGAAGGACCCGCGCGAGACCTCGCCGACCTGGTGGCCGGCTCGACCCACGCGCTGCAGGGCGCTCGCGACCGAGGGCGGCGTCTCGACCTGGACGACGAGGTCGACCGCGCCCATGTCGATCCCCAGCTCGAGGCTCGAGGTCGCGACCACGCAGCGCAGGCGGCCGGACTTCAGGTCGTCCTCGATGATCGCGCGCTGCTCCTTGCTCACCGAGCCGTGGTGGGCGCGGGCGAGCAGCGGCTCCTCGTCGGGCGCGGACTGCCCGCTGCCGCTCGTGCCCCCGGCCGCTCCCATCGCCTCGGCCGGGGAGCGGCGGACGGAGGAGGAGGCCGTCTCGGCGAGCAGGGCCCCGACGGCGACGGGCTCGCCCGCCTCGCGCGCCCGCTCCGCGGCGAGCTCGCGGCGCTCGGCGTAAATCTCGTTGAGCCGGGCGGTCAGCCGCTCGGCGAGACGGCGGGAGTTCGCGAAGACGATGGAGGAGGTGTGCGCGAGGACCCGGTCGACGATCGACTCCTCGACGTGCGGCCAGATCGACCCGCTCTGCGGACCGGTGGCCCCCATCGTCGATCCGTCCTGCGGAGCCGCCGTCCCCAGCTCGGACATGTCCTCGACCGGGACGACGACGCTGAGGTCCCACTGCTTCTCGGACGCCGGAGCCACGATCGCGACCGGGGAGCGGCCGGCGAGGAACCGGGCCACCTCCTCGCGCGGGCGCACCGTCGCCGAGAGGCCGATGCGCTGCACCGGCTTCGGGAGCAGGGCGTCGAGCCGCTCGAGGGAGACGGCGAGGTGCGCCCCGCGCTTGGTCGACGCGACCGCGTGGACCTCGTCGACGATGACCGTCTCGACGCCGCGGAGCGACTCGCGCGCCGCCGAGGTGAGCATGAGGTAGAGCGACTCGGGGGTCGTGATCAGGATGTCCGGCGGCGTCTTCTGCAGCACGCGCCGCTCGGCGGCGGGCGTGTCTCCCGACCGCACCCCGACGGTGACCGTGGCCGGCACGCTGCCGATGCCCTCGGCGCTCAGCCGCAGCGCCGTCTGGGTGACGCCGACGAGCGGCGAGCGGAGGTTGCGCTCGACGTCGACGCCGAGAGCCTTCAGCGGCGAGACGTAGAGCACGCGCGTGCGGTGCTGCGGATCCTCCGGCGGCGGGCCCTGCACGAGCCGGTCGATCGCCCAGAGGAAGGCCGAGAGCGTCTTGCCGGAGCCGGTGGGAGCGACCACGAGGGCGTGCGCTCCGCTCGAGATGGCCGACCAGGCGCCCTCCTGGGCGGCGGTCGGCGCCGGGAACGCGCCCTCGAACCACGCGCGCGTGGCGGGGGAGAAGCGCTCGAGGACGTCCGGCATGCACCCATCCTCCCTGCCACCTCCGACATTGCCGGGGCCGCGGCCCGGGGGCGAGCCCTTGACGCGGGGGAGCCCGCCCGTCAGGCGAAGCCGAGACGCACGAACGTGCCGATGTCGGCGAGCTCGGCCTGCCCGACTCCGTGGGCGACGCCCTCGTAGACCCGGGCGTCGAGCGCCGTGTGCTCCGGGAACCAGGCCGCCGCGTCCCGCACGAGCTCCTCCGGGATCACCGTGTCGAGCGTCCCGCGGCCCCAGAACACCGGCGGACGCTCGCGGGCGAGCCGCTCGTCTGCGTCGTCGCCCTCGGCGAGCGGGACCACGAACCCGGACAGGGCGACCGCGAAGGCGAAGCGGCCCGGCGCGCGCCGCAGCAGCTGCACCGCCAGCGCGGCGCCCTGGGAGAAGCCCAGCAGCCCCACCGGACCCGGGTGCTCCAAAGCGTCGAGCCACTCGATCACACCCGCCGCCGCCGCCTCGACGGCCTCGGGATCGGCCCGCGGCTCGTCAGGCACCAGCGGCACCCGGAGAGGCCACCACGCGTTCGCCCCGCCGCCCAGGGCGAGAGGCGCCCGGAGGGACGCGAGGACCGGCTCCAGCGGCAGGTAGGCGCCGAGCGAGAACAGGTCCCCCTCGTGCGAGCCGTAGCCGTGCAGCAGCACCAGGAGGGGCCTGCCGACGCGGTCGCGCTCGGAGGAGGACCACAGCACCGCGTTCGCGTCGATTCCCATCGCACCATCATCCCCCTGAGTGCGGGATCGCCGCCGCCGGTCGGAACACCAGCCGCGAAGGGTGAGAATGGCTGCATGAGCGTGCGCACCCCTGACCCGAACTCCGGGTGGCTGTCCGACGACGAACTCGCCGAGATCCGCCGGCGGCTCCCGCTGCTGTACGTGGAGGCCGTGCCCGTCCGGGTCGACGGGCTCGGGCAGGTCACCGAGGTCGGCGTGCTCCTGCGCGCGACCCCCTCCGGCCAGATCACCCGCACGATCGTCTCGGGCCGCGTGATGTACGGCGAGAAGCTGCGCGACGCGCTGTTCCGCCACCTCGAGAAGGATCTCGGTCCCATGGCCTTCCCCCTCCTCCCGGCGAGCCCGCTCCCCTTCCACGTCGCCGAGTACTTCCCGATGCCCGGCATGGGACCGTTCACCGACGACCGCCAGCACGCGGTCTCCCTCGCCTACGTCGTCCCCGTCACCGGCACCTGCGACCCCCGCCAGGACGCCCTCGAGCTCACCTGGATGACCCCCGACGAGGCCTGCTCCGACGCGATCTCCGCCGAGATGGAGGGCGGGCGGGGCGCGCTGATCCGCGCCGCGCTCGCTTCCGTCGGCCGCCTGTCCTAGCGGCGCGGATCGGCCGCGGCGCTCCCTTCTGCGCACCGATAGCGGCGCGCCGCGGTCGGCTCGCAAGGATGGCGGGCCGGCTGGAGTGTCGGGCGTCCGCCTGGACCGATCCGCCGGCACGCGACTCGGCCGTTCGGCTCGTGGATCCGGCGTCCACGGGACCTCTGTGACCGGGCGAGGAGAGGCGGCGCCCCTGCCCGACGACGGCGCAGCAGGGAATCGCCTGATCAGGACGCGGTGAGGACTTCCGGAGCTCCCTGCGCGGGACTCCGCTCGAAGAGGTGAAGCGTGAACGACGAAGGGCCGGGGCCCGCGACCAGTAGTCGCGGGCCCCGGCCCTTCGTGATGTCGGCGCCCTGATCAGGACGAGCGTTGACGTGCGATCACCGAACGCTCAGCCCCCGGTCGCGACATGCTCTGCGTATCGCAACCGTCCTTGAAGCCGACCGCGGTGCGCCGCTCCGCGGCTCCCCGCGAGGCGAACGGTCGATCCGCGTGCGAGCGGATCGGCCTAGCCGGTCGCGACACGCTCTGCGCGTCGCGACCGTCCTTGAAGCCGACCGCGGTGCGCCGCTCCGCGGCGCACAATCGGACTCAGCCCTGCGCGCGGCGGCCGCCGCGGCGGGCGCCGCCGCCGGCGGACTCGCGGGCGGGAGCGGCCGAGGCCGCTCCGCCGGTCGCGGTGCTGTAGAACGAGCGCGATCCGCCCGAGGTCGAGGGGGCGCCGGCGGCCGAGCGGCTGCGGCCTCCGCGGGCGCCGCCGCGGGCGGGTCCCTCGGCGGCGGTGCGGTCGCGGCGGGGGCGGTCGCCTCCGCCGGTCGCGGCACCCGTCGAGCGTCCGCCGCGGGGCGCGGCGGTGCCCTCGGTGCGGGCCGCGCGCTTGCGCTGCGCGTTGGCGCCCTGCGAGCGCCCGCCCTGCGACTGGCCGCGGACGGGCTCGACGACGGCGCTGGGGGTGACGTACGGAGCGACGTCGCCGACGAGCTTCGCGACGGCGGCCGAGTCGGCCGTCACCTGCTGGGGCGCGACCTGGATCGCGGCCTTGCGGAGGAGGGTCTTCACGTCGCTGCGCTGCGTGGGCAGGACGACGGTGACGACGTCTCCCTCGCTGCCGGCGCGGGCGGTGCGGCCCGAGCGGTGCAGGTACGCCTTGTGCTCCATCGGCGGGTCGACGTGGATGACGAGCTCGACGTCGTCGACGTGCACGCCGCGGGCTGCGACGTCGGTGGCGACGAGGACCTTGACGGTGCCGGCGCCGAACGCGGCGAGGTTCCGGTCGCGGGCGACCTGCGAGAGGTTGCCGTGCAGGTCGACCGCGGGGATGCCCTGGCCGGTGAGCTGCTTGGCGAGCTTCTTCGCGTGGTGCTTGGTGCGCATGAAGAGGATGCGGCGGCCGGTGCCGGACGCGAGGGTCTTCACGAGCGCGTTCTTGGCGTCGAGGCCGTCGACCTCGAACACGTGGTGGGTCATCAGCGCGACGGGGGAGTTGGCCTCGTCGACCGAGTGGAGCACCTCGTTCTGGAGGTACTTCTTGACCAGCTTGTCCACGCCGTTGTCGAGCGTCGCGGAGAACAGCAGGCGCTGGCCGCCGCGGGGGGTCTTGTCGAGGATGCGCGTGACGACCGGCAGGAAGCCGAGGTCGGCCATGTGGTCGGCCTCGTCGAGGACGGTGATCTCGACGGCGTCGAGGTTCACGAAGCCCTGCTTCATCAGGTCCTCGAGGCGGCCCGGGCAGGCCACGACGATGTCGACGCCCTGCTTGAGCGCGGCGACCTGGCGCTGCTGCGAGACGCCTCCGAAGATCGTGGTGGTGACGATGCCGTACGCGTCGGCGAGGGGCTGCATCGCGGCGGTGATCTGCGTGGCGAGCTCGCGGGTCGGCGCGAGGACGAGTCCGAGCGGGCGGCCGGGGCGGCGGCGTCCGCCGGCGAGCGAGCCGCCGAGTCGGGCGATCATCGGGATGGAGAAGGCGAGGGTCTTGCCGGAGCCGGTCTTGCCGCGGCCGAGGACGTCGCGTCCGCCGAGGGTGTCGGGCAGCGTGTCGACCTGGATCGGGAAGGGCTCGGTGATGCCGCTCGCGGTGAGCGCGGCCACGAGGGGGGCCGGCACGCCGAGGGCGCTGAAGGAGAGGGGGGTGTTCGACATGGAGTGGTGCCTTTCGGGGGCATCATGCCGATCGAGGACGCGCGGGCGGTGGCCGGGGCGCGGGTGATCGGCGTTCGGGCGAAGGTGACGGTGGTCACATCCGTTCGCCGTACGATTCGGTGCGCGCGGCCGGGGGCCTCATGCACGTGCGCCAGATGGTCGGGACGGATCCTCGACGGTCAGAGTCCTAGGGGACAAGGGGCGTTCTACGACGCGGGGGAGCGCAGTCGCTGCGCTCGCACCATCCCACTCTAGTGGATGCCGATCCATCCGCGCATCGCGGCCTGCACGCGGGAGCCGTCGCGGTCGCTCAGCTTGGTCCCGACGAAGTCGCCCGCCCAGTCCGAGGTCTGCACGCGGAAGGCCGGCTCCGGGTCGCGCAGGGTCTTCAGGATGACGGCGGCGACGTCGGACGGGTCCTGCGCGTGGGTCGAGGAGAAGGACGACGCGGCGCGGTCGAGGTAGGCGCCGAGCGCCGGCGCGTAGGGGCCGGCCTGCGCGAGCATCGCCGCCGCGTCGATGCCGACGTTCTCGACGAAGCTGCTGCGGACCGCTCCCGGCTCGATCAGCGACACGTGGACGCCGACGGAGGCGGCGACCGGGGCGAGCGCCTCGAAGAACCCCTCGACCGCGAACTTCGCCGCGCAGTAGTCCTCGTTGAACGGCTGCCCGATCGCGCCGCCGACGCTCGAGACGGTGACGATGCGACCGCGGGACGAGCGCAGCATCGGCATCGCGGCGCGGGTGACCGCGACGGTGCCGAAGAAGTTGACCTCCATCACGCGGCGCAGCTCCTCCGGATCCTCCAGCTCGAGGGTGCCGAGATGGCCGGCTCCGGCGTTGTTCACGAGGGCGTCGAGACCGCCGAGCTCCTCCTCCACGGCGCGGAGGCAGCCGGCGACGGAGTCCGCGTCGGTCACGTCGAGCGCCCGCAGGTCGAGCTCGACGCGTGCCTCGGCGGCGGCGGCGCGCAGGCCCTCCGCCCGCTCCGGATCCCGCACGGTGGCGACCACCCGCCAGCCCGCGCGCGCGGCCTCGATCGCGGTGGCGCGGCCGATGCCGGTGGAGGTTCCGGTGACGAGGAGGACGGGACGGGGCATGCGGCTTTCCTGCTTTCCGGCGCACGACGGCGCCGCCCGGAGGCTATCGGCCGCCCCTCCGAGTACGTCCAGGGTCGGTGTCAGCCCCGGTAGCGCTCGCCGACCGGCACCTCGACCGGCAGCCGGTTGCCCGCCTGGGCGAGCGGGCAGGCCCAGGCCGGGTCGTAGGCGCAGGAGGGGTTGTAGGCGAAGTTGAAGTCGAGGACCAGCGTCCCCGGGGCGGAGCCCGGACCGAGGTCGGCGCCCTTCACGGTGTCCAGGAGGTAGCGGCCACCGCCGTAGGTGCCGCCGGGTGTCCCCGCGAGGGCGTCCTTGACCGGCAGGAACAGGCCTCCGCCGTAGGACGCGAGGCGCCAGACGTCGAGGCTGCCGGCGTCCGGCACCTCGACCGTGCCGATCAGCTCGAAGGGGACGGTGCCGTCGGTGCCGGTCTCCACGTCCATCCGCCGCGCCTCCTCGGCCGGAGCCACCTCGAGCTCGAAGCGCCAGGCCGCGTCGTAGGGCGCGATCGGCAGCGAGCGGAAGTGCGCGCGGTCGGCCGGGAGGAGAGGGGTGGAGGGGTGCTGCGCGAAGAGCGCGTTGCGTCCGCGGATCCAGGACGCGTGCGCGGCGAGCAGGTCCACGTTCGAGAGCCGGCGCACCTCCGCGTAGAGGGCCTGGACATGGCGGCGCCAGTCCGACACCTCGACCGCCGTCGTGAGGCGGCGGCGGGGCGAGACGCCGTCGTCGTCCTGCTCCTCCTCGTCGGCGGAGGGCCACTGGAGGCGCAGGAGCTCCGAGCGCGACAGCTCGGTCTCCTCCTCGGCGACGCCGTCGGGGCTCATGCGGCGGACTCCCCGCGCGGGCGGGTGTCGGCACCGAGATCGTGGCGCCAGGACGGGGCGAGGGAGCGGATGCGGATGCCGCGCCACTGCCAGAACGCCCACATCGAAGGCCAGAGCGCGGCCGAGGCGAGACCCGCCGAGAACTCGAGGCGGTCGCGGAAGAGCGTGCGCCCGTCAGGGAGCGGGGCCACGGCCATGCGGTGGTCCCACGCGGTGATGAGGCGGAGGGAGCCCGTGAGGGGCCCGCCGCTGTCGCGCAGGATCCGCACGTCGGGCATCGAGGGGACGCGGCGGTAGGAGAGGTCGATCTCCTGCGCGCCCATCGGCACGATCCCGAGGGCGTCCATCGCGACCTCGTGGGAGCCGAGCCCCCAGGTCGGGCGGAAGCCGCCCTCGTCCAGCGACGCGGCGGTCAGGAGCGGGGACATCACCTCCCGGAACACGGCCGGACTCTGCAGGGCGCGCCAGGCGGAGTCGGCGTCGGTGTCGAGCACGTGCTTGAGCATCACCTTCACGAGGGACATCCTCCTCCGCCCGCCCCTGCGCGGGAACCGGGTGCGCGCGGAGCCCCGGACGTGTATGCGCCTCCGGGGCTCGCTACCGTGTCAGGGTGACCGCTCCCGCCGCCTCCGTCGACCAGTCGACCTACCAGATCCGCTTCGAGTGGGGGGCCCGCGCCCTCCGCGTGCTCGCCCCAGCCCACGTCACGGTGCTCGTCGACGCTCTGCCCGGAGGCGAGAGCCCCGACCTCGGGGGAGTGGAGGGCCGCGTCGTCCGCGCGGGCCTGGCCGACCGCTCGGCCGTCGCCCGCTGGATCCTGGAGCGCCAGCACGAGAACGGCGGGCGCACCAGCGTCAACGTGATCGCACTCGGCGACGTCGACGACAGCGGAGCGGCGCGGTTCGCGATGGAGGACCAGCTGGCGGCCGGCGCCGTCGTCGACGCGCTCATCGGGCTGGGCATCGACCACGTCTCGCCCGAGGCCGCGGTGGCCTGCGCGTCCTACGAGGGCCTGCGCCGGGCGTGCGCGCATCTGCTCACCGCGTCCGAGTCCGGCCGCCTGCTCGCCGCCGAGGGGCGGGCGGACGAGGTCCGCGCCGCCGCCCGGGTCGACACCGTCGACGAGGTGGCGGTCCTCCGCTGACCCGCCGCTCCGGCGGGCGCGGCCTCCGAGAGGTGCAGGGCGTCCGCGGAGCGCACAAGCCCCTGCGGATCCGAGCCGCCGCCTCGACCACTCGCCCGCCCCCGGCGTAGCGTTCGGCGGAGGCGGTCCCTCCGCCCCCCCGCCCCGACCGAAAGCTGGCCCGCATGAAAGCCGTCCTCAACGACGTCGTCCTCGCCGACGCCCCCGACTCCGACCTGATCTCGATCGAGGGCAACTGGTACTTCCCGCCGTCGAGCATCGCCGAGGGCGTGCTCGTCGAGAGCCCCACGCCCTACACCTGCCCGTGGAAGGGCGAGTGCCAGTACTTCTCGGTGCAGACCGGCGACGGCCTGCAGAAGGACAAGGCCTGGTCGTACCCGCACCCCTACCCGACGGCGTTCGACCGCGTCGGCAAGGACTTCTCGGGCTACGTCGCCTTCGACCGCTCGGTCCGCGTCTCCGACTGACCCGTCCCGCCGCGGCGCCGCTCCCGGTGCCGCGGCGGTGCGTCAGCCGCGCGGGGTTGCGGCGCGCGCCCGGTAGGCCCGGACCTTCGACCGGTTCCCGCAGCGCTGCATCGAGCACCAGCGGCGCGAGCCGGCGCGGGACGTGTCGAGGTAGAGCATCCGGCACTCCGGATCCGCGCAGCGCCTCAGCCGTCCGGCCACGGCCGGGCCCAGCAGCCCCACGGCCTCCCGGGCGATGGACGCGAGCGCCTGCCTGCCCGCCGCATGGAGCCGTCCTGCCTGCCGCGACCCTCCGCCCAGCACCGGTGGGATGTCGGGCATCGCCGCGACCAGGTTGACCACGTCGACGTCGCGCGGGTCGAGCGCGGTGCCCGCCTCGGCCGCGACGGCCAGCCGGGCGATAGCGCCTCGGAGCATCAGCGCGTCGTCGAGGCGCGCGTCCCGGCTCTCGGGGACGACCGCCTCGAAGCGCTCGGCGAGCCAGGCGGCCAGGGCGGCATCGGAGTCGAGGTGCTCGGCCGCTCCCGGAGGCAGTGCTCCGGTCGTGGCGAAGTCGAGTGCGAGGCTCCCGGAGTCGAACCACCAGCGCCGGCCGTCGGCCTCGGGGAGCCACTGCCCGGTGACCGGCGTGCGCCCGCCGTGCGGGGCCTCGTCCGGGGTCACGGCGCCGGGACCGGTCGGCGCCGCCACTGGATCGCGTTCGCGGGCTCGAACCGGCGCGCGCAGCGGCCGCAGGCCAGGGGCCGGGTGGGCCGGCGATGGCGGTAGAAGAGGTGTCCGCCCGGGCAGGTGCCGACCCACGGTGCGAGCTCGTCCGCGGTCGGGTTGCTGTGGGTGCGCGATCCCGTGTAGCCGAGCCGCGCCGCGATCCGCCGCCACTGCGGTCCGTGCCCGGCGTCGGGCCCCGCGAGCGCGTGAGCGACCTCGTGCAGGAGGGTCTGCCGGACCTCCTCGTCGCTCCAGCGGGCGGCGAGGTGGCGCGAGACCGTGATCCGGCGGCGCGTCCAGTGGCAGGCGCCGCCGCGGGTGCGCGCGTGGTCGAGCGCGAAGGACCAGGAGGGGTCGAGGTGCTCCTCGATCAGCGCGTCGGCCCAGCGGGCCACGTCCTCGAGGTCGGCCAACGGTGGCGCTGCCTAGGACTCGTCGCCGTCGGCGCGGCGGCGGCCGCGGGCGGTGCCGTCGGTGCGGGCTTCGCGGTCGGTCCCGTCCTGGAACTCGGAGGCGGCGGCGTAGCCCAGGCGGGCGACCTCGAGCTCCTCCTCGGGGACCCCGACGCGCTCGCCGAGGGCGGTCGCGGCGTCGAAGTCGCGCATCGCCCGGCCGTACTCGCCCAGCTCGAAGAAGGTGAGGCCGCGGTGCTTGAGCGCGAAGGAGTGCTCGAGGTGCCACTCGTGCGTGCGGGCCTCCTCGACGCAGAGCGCGAGCTCCGAGAGGGCCTCGTCGGTGCGGCCCCGCAGCTGCATGAGGCGGGCGCGGCGGACGCGGGCGGTGAGCAGCTCGGCGCGGTCGCCGGAGAAGCGGGTGCGGCGGACGGCCTCGTTCGCGAGGTCCCACGCCTCGTCGACGCGCCCGAGCAGGCGCAGCAGCTCCGCCTTCTCGGTGAGCGCGGCGAGGCTGCGCAGCGCGCCGATCTCCTCCAGGCGCTCCTGGGCGGCGTCGACGTCGATCTCCTCGTGGAGGGTCGCGGGGTCGTGGCGGATGATGATGCTCAGGGCGATGCTTCCTCGTGGAGTGCGGATCCGGATCGTCGCGCGCGGCGGACGAGAGGACGGTCGGGGTCGCTGACCCCGGCGTCGAGTGTACCGGCGGGTCCCCGGACGGCGCCCCGACGCGCGGCCCGGGTCAGCCCCGTCGCACCTGGAAGATGCTCCGCGCCGGCAGCGGCGACGGGGTGGCGGTCTCGTCCGTGACGACGAGGGCGCCGGCGATGAAGTTCTCGAGCTCCCGCCCCTGCACCAGCTTGGAGGGCGCGGGGTCGGAGGCGAGGCGCCGCGGCAGGCCGTCGAGCGGCAGCGGATCGGCCGAGGCGAGCATCACCACGTTCCCGAAGCGCTTGGCCTTGAGCATCTGGGTGTCGGTCATGATCGCGGTGTGCGCGAAGACGGAGGCGAGCGTCGCGGCCTGGGCGCGGGCGAAGGCGAGCGCGCCGCCGTCGGCCACGTTCACCGCGACCAGGCCGCCGGGGGCGAGCAGCGGCGCGATCGCCCCGTAGAACTCGGCGCTGGTCACGTGCGCGGGAGTGCGCGCGCCCGAGAAGATGTCGACGACGACCACGTCGACCGTGCCGCGCAGCCCGGGCGGCAGCTTGCCGAGCACCTCGCGGGCGTCGCCCTGGCGGATGCGGATCTGCGCCCCGCGGGGGAGCGGGAGCGCCTCGCGCACCAGCTCGACCAGAGCGCCCTCGATCTCGACGACCTGCTGGCGCGAGCCCGGCCGGGTCGCGGCGACGTAGCGGGGGAGGGTCAGCGCTCCGGCGCCCAGGTGGAGCGCCGTGACGCTCTCGCCCTCGGGGGCGACGAGGTCGATCGCGTGGCCGATCCGGCGGACGTACTCGAACGAGAGGTGCGTCGGATCCGCGAGGTCGACGTGCGACTGCGGAGTGCCGTCGACGACCAGGGTCGCCGCGTCGGGCGAGTGGCGGTCGGGCTCGATCCGCGCGGTGTACCCGCTGGCGAGCACGGCGCGGGGGTGCTCGGAGTCGTCTCCGCGTCGGCGGCCGGTGCGTTCCTGCATCCGACCAGTCTGCCGCGGCGGCGGGACGGCGGGGCTCCGCGCCCGGCCCGGTCGGATCGATCCGGGAGGCCGTGGCCTCGTATACCGGACCCCGCGGGGCGGCGCAAGCATCCGCACTTGCGCGGCGTGGCGCGATGCGGCTATATTCGTACTTTGCGCTCCCGAGTACCCATGCCCTCATATCGCGGTCGGCAGGTCACCGGAACCCGGCATCAGATGGTGGATGCCGTTGCCACACTCTAGCCCCGCCCCCAAGACCGAGTCGCCTCGGTCCGCACGGCGTGCGGGCAGGGGTGGCGGCCCGTCCGGCGGGAGCCCACTCCACACATCCCACAGATTGAGACCCGCGAGGGTCTACGGAGGTTCCTTCCTTGGCTGCTGCGTCCACCGCGACCACCACCTCACCCAAGAACGGACGCGGAGCTTCGCGTCTCTCGTTCGCCAAGATCAGCGACACCCTGACCGTTCCGGATCTGCTCGCGCTGCAGACCGAGAGCTTCGACTGGCTCGTCGGCTCGGAGGCGTGGAAGACCCGCGTCGCCGAGGCGAAGGCCGCCGGCCGGGAGGACCTCCCCGCCAACTCCGGCCTCGACGAGATCTTCGAGGAGATCTCCCCGATCGAGGACCTCAGCGAGACGATGCAGCTGAGCTTCACGAACCCGTACCTCGAGCCCGAGAAGTACACGATCGAGGAGTGCAAGGAGCGCGGCAAGACCTACGCCGCTCCGCTGTACGTCGAGGCCGAGTTCATGAACCACCTCACGGGTGAGATCAAGACCCAGACGGTCTTCATGGGCGACTTCCCGCTGATGACCGAGAAGGGCACGTTCATCATCAACGGCACCGAGCGTGTCGTCGTGTCCCAGCTCGTGCGCAGCCCCGGCGTCTACTTCGAGCGCCAGCAGGAGAAGACGTCCGACAAGGACATCTACTCCGCCCGCGTCATCCCGAGCCGCGGCGCCTGGCTCGAGTTCGAGATCGACAAGCGCGACCAGGTCGGCGTGCGCATCGACCGCAAGCGCAAGCAGTCGGTCACCGTGTTCCTCAAGGCCCTCGGCCTGACGAGCGAGGAGATCCTCGAGCAGTTCGCCGGCTACGAGTCGATCGAGCTGACCCTCGAGAAGGACAACATCCTCACCAAGGAGGACGCCCTCCGCGACATCTACCGCAAGCTCCGTCCGGGCGAGCAGGTCGCCGCCGAGGCCGCCCGCGCGCTGCTGGACAACTTCTACTTCAACTCCAAGCGCTACGACCTCGCGAAGGTCGGCCGCTACAAGATCAACCGCAAGCTCGGCATCGACAAGGCGCTGTCCGACTCGGTGCTCACGGTCGAGGACATCATCGCGACCATCAAGTACCTGGTCGCCCTGCACGACGGCCGCACCGCCCTCCCCGGCGTGCGCGACGGCGAGTCGGTCGAGCTGCGTCTCGACGTCGACGACATCGACCACTTCGGCAACCGCCGAATCCGCGCGGTCGGCGAGCTGATCCAGAACCAGGTCCGCACCGGACTGTCCCGCATGGAGCGCGTCGTCCGCGAGCGCATGACCACGCAGGACATCGAGGCGATCACCCCGCAGACCCTGATCAACGTGCGCCCCGTCGTCGCCGCGATCAAGGAGTTCTTCGGGACCAGCCAGCTGTCGCAGTTCATGGACCAGAACAACCCGCTCGCGGGTCTGACCCACAAGCGCCGCCTGTCGGCGCTCGGCCCCGGCGGACTCTCCCGCGAGCGCGCCGGCGTCGAGGTCCGCGACGTCCACCCCTCGCACTACGGCCGCATGTGCCCGATCGAGACCCCGGAAGGCCCGAACATTGGCCTGATCGGATCGCTCGCGTCCTTCGCGCGCATCAACTCGTTCGGCTTCATCGAGACCCCGTACCGCAAGGTCGTCGACGGCACCGTCACCTCGCAGATCGACTACCTCACCGCGTCCGAGGAGGACGAGTACCTGGTCGCCCAGGCGAACGCCCCCCTCACGAAGGACTTCCGCTTCGCGGAGGGCAAGGTCCTGGTCCGCCCCAAGGGCGGAGAGGTCGAGCTCGTCGACGCCGAGCGCGTCCACTACATGGACGTCTCGCCGCGCCAGATGGTCTCGGTCGCGACCTCGCTGATCCCGTTCCTCGAGCACGACGACGCGAACCGCGCGCTCATGGGCGCGAACATGCAGCGTCAGGCCGTCCCGCTGCTGCGCAGCGAGTCGCCCGTCGTCGGAACCGGCATGGAGGGCTTCGCGGCCATCGACGCCGGCGACGTCATCACCGCCGACAAGGCCGGTGTCGTCCAGGAGGTCTCCGCCGACTCCGTCACCGTCCAGCTGGACGAGGGCGGCACGCAGACCTACTTCCTCCGCAAGTTCGACCGCTCCAACCAGGGCACCTCGTACAACAACCGCGTGGTCGTCTCTGCCGGCGAGCGCATCGAGGTCGGCGAGGTCGTCGCCGACGGCCCCGCCACCGAGAACGGCGAGCTCGCGCTGGGCAAGAACCTGCTCGTCGCGTTCATGCCGTGGGAGGGCCACAACTTCGAGGACGCGATCATCCTCAGCCAGAACCTGGTGAAGGACGACGTCCTCTCCTCGATCCACATCGAGGAGTACGAGGTCGACGCCCGCGACACCAAGCTCGGCAAGGAGGAGATCACCCGCGACCTCCCCAACGTCAGCCCGGAGCTCCTGGCCGACCTGGACGAGCGCGGCATCATCCGCATCGGCGCCGAGGTCCGCCCCGGCGACATCCTCGTCGGCAAGGTCACGCCCAAGGGCGAGACCGAGCTCTCGGCCGAGGAGCGCCTGCTCCGCGCGATCTTCAACGAGAAGAGCCGCGAGGTCCGCGACACGTCGCTGAAGGTGCCCCACGGCGAGCAGGGCACGATCATCGGCGTCAAGGTGTTCGACGCGCAGGACGGCGACGACGAGCTCGGCTCGGGCGTCAACCAGCGCGTGGTCGTCTACATCGCCCAGAAGCGCAAGATCACCGAGGGCGACAAGCTCGCCGGCCGCCACGGCAACAAGGGCGTCATCTCGAAGATCCTGCCGGTCGAGGACATGCCGTTCCTCGCCGACGGCACCCCGGTCGACATCGTCCTCAACCCGCTCGGCGTCCCCGGCCGCATGAACTTCGGCCAGGTCCTCGAGATCCACCTCGGCTGGATCGCGAAGCAGGGCTGGAAGGTCGAGGGCCAGCCGGAGTGGGCCGCGCGCCTGCCCGAGCACGCCCGTGAGGCGGCGCCCGGCACCAAGGTCGCGACCCCCGTCTTCGACGGCGCGGCGGAGGAGGAGCTCGCAGGGCTCCTCGACTCCACCACCCCGACCCGCGACGGAGAGCGCCTGATCGGCTCGTCCGGCAAGACGCAGCTGTTCGACGGCCGCTCCGGGGAGCCCTTCCCGGACCCGGTCTCGGTCGGCTACATGTACATCCTGAAGCTGCACCACCTCGTCGACGACAAGATCCACGCGCGCTCGACGGGCCCGTACTCGATGATCACCCAGCAGCCGCTCGGTGGTAAGGCGCAGTTCGGCGGCCAGCGCTTCGGCGAGATGGAGGTGTGGGCCCTCGAGGCCTACGGCGCCGCCTACGCCCTCCAGGAGCTCCTCACCATCAAGTCGGACGACATCCTCGGCCGCGTGAAGGTGTACGAGGCCATCGTCAAGGGCGAGAACATCCAGGAGCCCGGCATCCCGGAGTCCTTCAAGGTCCTCATCAAGGAGATGCAGTCCCTGTGCCTGAACGTCGAGGTCCTCTCGGCCGACGGCACCGCGGTCAGCCTGCGCGACACCGATGACGAGGTCTACCGCGCCGCGGAAGAGCTCGGCATCAACATCTCCTCCCGGTTCGAGTCGTCCTCCGTCGACGACATCTGATCCGCGCCAGCATCTGACGACCTCCCGTCTCTGACGAGACACCCTGTTTTCCGACAAGGAGAAAACATTGCTCGACGTAACCACTTTCGATGAGCTGCGCATCGGCCTCGCAACGGCCGATGACATCCGTCGCTGGTCGCACGGTGAAGTGAAGAAGCCCGAGACCATCAACTACCGCACCCTGAAGCCCGAGAAGGACGGCCTGTTCGGCGAGCAGATCTTCGGTCCCTCTCGCGACTGGGAGTGCTCCTGCGGCAAGTACAAGCGAGTCCGCTTCAAGGGCATCGTCTGCGAGCGCTGCGGCGTCGAGGTCACCAAGTCCTCGGTCCGCCGCGAGCGGATGGGCCACATCGAGCTCGCCGCCCCCGTCACCCACATCTGGTACTTCAAGGGCGTCCCCTCGCGCCTCGGATACCTGCTGGACATGGCGCCGAAGGACCTCGAGAAGGTCATCTACTTCGCGGCGTACATGATCATCGACGTGGACGACGACGGCCGTCACGCCGACATGCCCGGCCTCGAGAACGAGCTCCGGCTCGAGATCAAGACCCTCTCGGACCAGCGCGACTCCCGCATCGCGGACCGTCTGGCGCGCCTGGAGACCGACCTCGCCGCCCTGGAGGCGGAGGGCGCCAAGAGCGACCAGAAGCGCCGCACCAAGGACGGCGCCGAGAAGGAGATGGGCCAGATCCGCAAGTCCTTCGACGAGGACATCGCGCGGCTCGAGAGCGTGTGGGAGCAGTTCCGCACCCTCAAGGTCGGCGACCTCAAGCCCGAGGACGCGGTCTTCAACGAGCTCGTCGACCGGTACGGCGTCTACTTCGAGGCCTACATGGGCGCCGAGGCGATCAAGAAGCGCCTCGAGCAGTTCGACCTCCAGGCCGAGGCCGAGACGCTGCACCTGCAGATCGCCGAGGGCAAGGGTCAGAAGAAGATCCGCGCCATCAAGCGCCTGCGCGTCGTCAACTCGTTCCTCGCCACCGGCAACTCGCCGGCCGCGATGGTCCTCGACGTCGTCCCGGTCATCCCGCCGGAGCTGCGCCCGATGGTGCAGCTCGACGGAGGCCGGTTCGCGACCAGCGACCTGAACGACCTCTACCGTCGCGTGATCAACCGCAACAACCGACTCCGCCGCCTGCTCGACCTCGGTGCCCCCGAGATCATCGTGAACAACGAGAAGCGCATGCTCCAGGAGGCGGTCGACGCCCTCTTCGACAACGGCCGCCGCGGCCGCCCCGTCACCGGAACCGGCAACCGCGCCCTCAAGTCCCTGAGCGACATGCTCAAGGGAAAGCAGGGTCGCTTCCGCCAGAACCTGCTGGGCAAGCGCGTCGACTACTCGGGACGCTCGGTCATCATCGTCGGCCCGCAGCTCAAGCTGCACCAGTGCGGTCTGCCCAAGCAGATGGCGCTGGAGCTGTTCAAGCCGTTCGTGATCAAGCGCCTGATCGACCTGTCGCACGCGCAGAACATCAAGGCCGCCAAGCGCATGGTGGAGCGCTCGCGCCCGCAGGTGTGGGACGTGCTCGAGGAGATCATCCGCGAGCGCCCCGTCCTGCTGAACCGTGCGCCCACGCTGCACCGTCTCGGCATCCAGGCGTTCGAGCCCCAGCTGGTCGAGGGCAAGGCGATCCAGCTGCACCCGCTCGTCTGCGCCGCGTTCAACGCGGACTTCGACGGCGACCAGATGGCCGTCCACCTGCCGCTGTCCGTCGAGGCCCAGGCCGAGGCGCGCATCCTGATGCTCGCGTCGAACAACATCCTCAAGCCCTCGGACGGCCGTCCGGTCACCCTGCCCACGCAGGACATGATCATCGGCCTCCACCACCTGACGACGATCCGCGAGGGCGCCGCCGGCGAGGGCCGCGCGTTCTCCTCCGTCTCGGAGGCGATCCTCGCGAAGGACCAGGGCTCGCTGCACCTGAACTCGAAGGTCCGGATCCGCATGTCGGACGTGTACTTCGCGCAGGGTCAGGCACCCGAGGGCGTCGAGATCGACGAGAACGGCAAGGTCACCGCGCCGGTCCTCCTCGAGACCACGCTCGGCCGCGCCCTCTTCAACGAGGCGCTGCCGGTCGACTACCCCTACTTCGAGCAGGTCGCCGACAAGACGACCATCTCCGGGATCGTCAACGACCTCGCGGAGCGCTACCCGAAGGTGGAGGTCGCCGCCTCCCTCGACCGGATCAAGGACGCCGGCTTCTACTGGGCCACCCGCTCGGGTGTCACCGTGGCGCTGTCCGACATCCTCACGCCTCCGTCGAAGCCCGAGATCATCGCGGGCTACGAGAAGAAGGCCGCGAAGGTCGAGTCCGAGTACGACAAGGGTCTGACCACTCAGGCCGAGCGCCGCCAGGAGCTCGTGAAGATCTGGACCGAGGCGACCGACGAGGTCGCCAAGGCCATGCGCGCGAACTTCCCGACGGACAACACCATCAACCGCATGGTCACCTCCGGTGCCCGCGGCAACTGGCTGCAGGTGCGCAACATCGCCGGCATGCGAGGCCTGGTGAACAACCCGAAGGGCGAGATCATCGCCCGACCGATCATCTCCTCGTACCGCGAGGGCCTGTCGGTCGCCGAGTACTTCATCGCCACGCACGGTGCCCGCAAGGGCCTGGCCGACACCGCGCTCCGCACCGCGGACTCGGGCTACCTGACGCGTCGACTCGTCGACGTCTCGCAGGACGTCATCATCCGCGAGGAGGACTGCGGCACCTCGAAGGGCCTCGACCTGCCGATCATGCTCCAGGACGCCACCGGCGCCTGGATCAAGGACTCCAACGTCGAGAACTCCGTCTACGCCCGTTCGCTCGCCACCCCGGCGTCGAACGAGGCCGGCGAGCTCGTCGCCGAGGCCGGCGAGGACGTGGGCGACGTGCTCATCGAGAAGCTGGTCGGAGCGGGCGTGCGCCACATCAAGGTGCGCTCCGTCCTGACCTGCGAGTCCGCCGTCGGCGTCTGCGCGGCCTGCTACGGCCGCTCGCTCGCCACCGGCAAGCTCGTCGACATCGGAGAGGCCGTCGGCATCATCGCGGCCCAGTCGATCGGCGAGCCCGGCACGCAGCTCACGATGCGCACCTTCCACACCGGTGGATCGGCCTCGGCCGACGACATCACGCAGGGTCTTCCCCGCGTGCAGGAGCTCTTCGAGGCCCGCACCCCCAAGGGCGCGTCGCCGATCGCGGAGGCCGCCGGCCGGATCACCATCGAGGACACCGACCGTGCCCGCCGCGTCATCCTCCAGCCGGACAACGGCGACGAGGCGGTCATCTACCCGGTGCTCAAGCGCTCGCAGCTCCTCATCGAGGACGGCCAGCACGTCGAGCTCGGGCAGCAGCTGCACGTCGGAACGGTCGACCCCAAGGAGGTCCTGCGCGTGCTGGGCGTCCGCGAGGTCCAGAAGCACCTGGTGGGCGGCGTCCAGGGCGTCTACCGCTCGCAGGGTGTGCCGATCCACGACAAGCACATCGAGGTCATCGTGCGTCAGATGCTCCGCAAGGTCACCGTGGTCGACCACGGCGACACGGAGCTGCTGCCGGGCGAGCTCGTCGACCGCTCGCGCTACAGCGAGGTCAACCGTGCGGCTCTGACCGAGGGCAAGCGGACCGCGTCCGCCCGCCAGGAGGTCATGGGCATCACCAAGGCCTCGCTCGCGACCGAGTCGTGGCTGTCGGCCGCGTCCTTCCAGGAGACCACCCGCGTCCTGACGCAGGCGGCCATGGAGGGCAAGCGCGACCCGCTGATGGGCCTGAAGGAGAACGTGATCATCGGAAAGCTGATCCCGGCGGGAACCGGTCTGCCCAAGTACCGGAACGTGTCGGTCGAGGCGACCGAGGAGGCGAAGGCCGAGCGGTACCCCAACCGCATCTTCGCCGACGACGCCGCGTTCAGCGACGCCGACCTCTCGTTCGTCGACTTCGACTCGTTCTCGAGCGACGGCTACGAGCCGGGCAACTACAGCTGATCCAGGTGAGCTGAACGATCGAAGGCCCCGTCGGGACACCGGCGGGGCCTTCGTCGTCCCCGACCCGCGGTCACCCGCACGGGGGGCCGCCCGTTCGCGACGAGCGGCCTTCCCCGCAGGAGCGGGGTGATTGACTCGATGGGTGCTCGTCGGGTCGAGCCTGTACCCGTTCCCCGTCCTGGTCGCGGCACGTGAGGAAATGCGCGGATGAGACTCGTGATCGTCGTGCTGGCCGCACTGCTCGTGGTGGTCGGCGTCGTCGTGGTGCCCGCGGGGCGGGCGGAGGCGGCAGAGGCGGTCGCACCCTCGTCCTGCGGCGTCGCGGAGCTGGCTCCCGTGCTCGCGGGCGACGACGTCCGGCCGCGCTCCGCCGCCGCGCTGGTCCCCATCGTGATGCTGCACGGCTGGCTGGGCACGGCGACGCACGACGCCGACCGCACAGGGGCCTTCTCCCATCTCGTCGACATGGTGTCGTCGGAGTCGGCGACCGCTCCGCTCGACGCTCCCGAGCCGTCCCTCCTCGGCCGGCTGCAGCAGATCGACGGCGCCGCGGTCTACACCTTCGACTACCGCCGGCTCGCCGCGCGCTGGGTCACCGACCCGGGGATCAGCGACGCGCTCGCCTCCTCGATCGCCTGCCTCGTCTCCGCGACCGGGCACCGCGCCGTCGTCGTCGCGCACTCGATGGGAGGGCTCGCCGCCCGCCAGGCGCTGAGCGGCTCGGTCGACGGGACCGCCGTCGCCTCGATGGTCTCGTCCGTCCTCACCTTCGGCACCCCGAACACGGGATCCGACGTCGCGGAGCGCCTCGGACGAATGGTCGACGACTCCGGCCAGGTCAGCCCCGCGGTGATCGCAGGACTGGACCCGCACAGCCGGCTGAGCGTCTCGGCGATGCTCGCCTCCTGCGGGGACGCCGTCTCGGAGGACGCCGAGCACGCGGGGGAGTGCACGGGAGTGCCGATGATCGACGCCCTCGCCTCGGCGGCGGGCAAGGGCCTGCGGACGGGATCGACCGAGCTCGGCTCCCTGCCGCCCTGGCCCGCCGGCGTGCGCGTGACGGCACTGGTGGGTGACATCCAGGTGACCGCCGCGGTGGCGCTCGGCCTCGCCACCGCGCCGGTCGACCTCGGCGACATCATGGTCGCAACCGGATCGGCGACGGCCGGAGTCGACGACTACGTGGTCTCGACCTGCCGCTACACCTACCTCGCCGCGGCGGACGTGCCGTCCCTCGTCGCCGAGCTCTCGCCGTTCGCGCGGCTCGGCGATGCTCTGCGCTTCGCGAAGCTCGTGGTCGACGTCGACGCGAGCCCGTGCCACCACGCGCGGCTGACCCGGAACGTCGACCTCGTCGAGCACGCCACCGGCGTCGTGTCGGACGTCGTCGCGGGCGAGCTGTCCGCTCCGCACGCCTCTCGAGCGCAGACCGCGGCGAGGGCGCTCCCGGCGGCGGAGGAGTCCCGGAGGCGGTCCTCGTGACCGGTCGGCGGACACCGCCGAGGAGACACCATGTCGCGTCAGTTGACGGACGTCTGTCGGGAAGCATACGGTCGGACCGGCCCATGGGGAGGCCGCCTGGGGGACAGGCAGCGCGGCCCGCGCGGCACCCGAGCCGCATGCGCGGGCCGCGCCCGTCTCCGATCTCCTCTCACGTTCCGCGCTCCCTCCGGGTACGCTCGGCTGGACAGTAGATGTCGGAGGCTCCTCCGTGCATCCCGGCGCCGGAGGCCTGATGAGCGACGACCCCCTCGATGCGGAGGAGCCGGCGCGTCCTCCCCGACTGACCCGCGAGCAGGTCCGCACCCGCCTGCTGGACGCCGCTCTCGCGGTCGTCCGCGCCGAGGGCCTGCGCGTCGGAGTCGCCCACCTGCCCCTCGAGGACGTCATCCGCTCGGCGGGTGTTCCGCGCAGCACCGTGTACCGGATCTGGCCCACTCGCCAGGCGTTCTACGACGAGCTGATCGCCGCGATCCCGGAGCGGGTCCTCGCCACCCGCCTCGACCAGCCGTCCCTGCGGGCCGGGAACTCCCACCTCCACCACAGCCTCGACCCCGAGCCGACCCCGGCGCAGCGCCGCGAGGCCCTGATCGCCTCCGTCCGGGTCGCCGTCGATGCGAACGTCGACAACGTCTTCTCGTCGCAGCACTGGCGCAACTTCATCGCTCTCGCCGGCGCGGTGGGCTCGCACGAGGAGCCGGCGCGGACCGCCATCGGATCCGCTCTGCGCGCCCGCCAGCTGCACTTCATCGACAACATGGCGAAGTACTACGAGCACACCCTCGCCGAGGCGGGGCTCCGGCTGCGCCCGGACCGCGGCTCCGCCGCTCTCGCCTCCGCCGTCTCGGCCCTGATCGAGGGGCTGTGCATCGCGCGGATCGCGGCACCGGAGCTGGTGACCGGCCCGCTCGACCCGGCCGATCCCGAGGGGCCGTCACTGGCGGTGGTGTCGGTGCTGCTGCTGATCGACGGGTTCACCGAACCGGACGAGTGATCCGGGTCGCGGGGTCCGCTCAGTCCTCCGCGACCGGCTCCAGCATCCCGTCGACGATCGAGCGGATCGTCCAGGCCGCCAGGGTCCACTCGACCGGCTCGCCGTCGAGGCCGGGGGCGGTCACCGGAGCGTCGAGGTCGTCGTCGAGGAGCCGGCCGCGGTGGGCGAGCCCGTCGATCACGATCGCGGTGAGGTGGGCGAGCTGGAGCGTCGTGAATCCCGGGCGCATCGTCCCGCCGAAGACCTGCAGCGTCTCCTCGTAGAAGTCGCGCATCCGGCGCGTGAGCATGCCCTCGATCCGCTTCGCCGTGGCGCGCACGGCGTCGCGTGCAGGCCCCTCCTCCATCGAGAAGGTGCAGGCGAGCAGCGCGTTGTACGACGACCAGTCGGCGGAGCGGCGGAGCGATTCGGCATTGGCCCGCGCGCCGATGCGGATGGTCTCCCAGGCGACCCGGCGGCGGCCGGCGGCCGTGGAGAGCAGATCGGTGGAGCGCTCGTAGACTTCGCGCATCTCCTGCTGGGCCTCGGGATCGGCGCCCTCCGCGTACCGGTCCCGCACGAAGACCTCGCCGACCAGGTCGGCCACGAACTCCTCGCGCGTGCTCCAGATCCGGTAGACGGAGCTGCGCGGCACGCCGGCCAGGCGGATGTACTCCTCCATGGGCAGGTGCGCGAAGCTCACCGTGAGGCCGTGGTTCGAGACGACGTCGCGCGCCGTGGCGATCATGCGGCTGCGGACCTGCTCCGCGGGGATCCTCCGGGCCCGCCGGGAGCCCTCTGCGCTGTCGTCCATGGAGAGGGACACTAGCCGGAGACGGTGCCGCGGGTGGTCCTCCACGCGCTCCGTGAGCCGATCCGGAGTGCTCTGGGGCGTCCTCCCACTGAGACGGAATGTCCCATCACGTGCACGACGACGTCGCGGACCGCTACGGTGCAGCCGGGGCGGACCCGAACCTGCCCCTGCTAGGGGACCCCCGTGACCGGATTCGATCGGTTCACGCTGGCCGTCGTCGACGGACCAGCAATCGAGCGTGCCGCGCTGCAGGCGCTGCTCGCGCAGCTGCTGCCGCAGTTCTCGCACGACGAGGAGGGCGTCGACCGCATCGCGGTCCTCGACCTGGACGGCGTGCCCGGCGAGGAGGTGGCCGACGCCCTCGAGCGTGCGGCGGCTTGGACCGTCGGCCTCGTCGTGCTCTCCTCCTCCGACTCCCTGGAGCCGGTGCGGGCCGTGCTGCGACGGGAGAGAGCGGCGTACGTCTGGAAGGGCGACGACCCCAGCGAGCTCGCGGCGGCGGTCGTCTCGGTCGCCTCCGGCCGCACCTGGATCTCGGACACCGCCCGCCACCGGCTCGTGCACGGGCGCGAGGAGCGCCGCCCGGTGCTGAGCCCGCAGGAGAGCCGGGTGATGCGCGCCTACGGAGCGGGTGCCGCGGTCCGCACCGTCGCGGTCGACCTCAGCGTCGCCGAGCACACCGTCCGCACCTACATCAAGCGGATCCGCGCCAAGTACCTCGAGACCGGCGTCACTCTCGACTCACGGGTCGACTTCTACCGCCACCTCGGCGACCACGACGTCGCCATCCGCCGCGGCGGAGACCGGGTGCGGGCCGGCGCGCAGCAGGCGGCCGGCGACGTGGTCGGCGAGCGCCGAGCCTGAGGCGAGCAGGATCGCGTTCCCGCCGGTGCGCCCCTCGACGAAGGCCGTCGATCCGACCGCTGCGGTGACCGGGAGCAGCTCCCGGACGACCCCGCGCAGGCGGTCCAGCCTCCGGTGGTCGGCGTCGTCGGCGACGTTGACCGCGAGGAGCCCGTCGGCGCCGACGCGGGCGGCGAGCGGAGCGAGGACGGACGCGCGGTAGAACGGCTCCGGGATCTCGTCCCCGTCGTAGACGTCGAGCACGACGAGGTCGGCGCTCCAGGGCGGCAGGGGCCCTGCGGCGTCGGCCGTGAGGAATCGGACGCGCGCGCCGCGGGGGAGCGGCGCGTGCTCGAGCACGAACTCCACGAGTCCTGCCGCGCTCTCCACCGCGAGCTGCTCGGAGCCCGGCCGGGTCGCGGCGACGTACCGGGCCAGGGCCAGGGCTCCGGCTCCGAGGTGCAGCACGCGCAGCGGCTCGCCGGGAGGGGCGGCGGCGTCGACCACCGCGCCGAGGCGCGCGAGGTACTCGAGGTGCAGAGCCCGGGGATCGCCCGGATCGATCAGCGACTGCTCCGCGCCGTCGACCGTGAGCAGCAGCGCCTCCGGCCGCACGGGATCCGGCCCCAGCACGGCTGTGCGGCCTCCCGGCAGCAGGAGGGACGGAGGCATCCCGTCACGCTAGCGCTCCTCGCGCGATCCGCCCCGCCGCCGCTACGGTGACAGGCATGGCCGCCCTGATCCTGCTCGACGTCGACGGCGTCCTGAACCCCTCCGTCCGCAGCGATCGCGCCTCGGGCTCGCACCGCCTGGAGCTCGAGCCGGAGCGGGCGGCGCTCGTCGCCCGTCTGGCCGCGGTCGGCACGATCGTGTGGGCCACGACCTGGCCGCCGCGCTTGACGCGGGTCCTCGCCCAGGACCTCGGGCTGCCGGCGGGCACGGAGGCGATCGTCTTCGACGGCGGCCTCCCGCGCGACCCGCGGTTCCCGGGCCGGACGGGCAAGCTCCAGCCCGTCGCGGTGTGGCTGGAGGCGGCCGCCGAGCGCGGCGCGATCGGCGCCGTGGTGTGGATCGACGACAACCTCCACGAGGACGCGTACGACTGGGCCCGCGAGCAGAGCACCCCCTTCCACCTGGTGCGTCCGGAGTCGGCGACGGGCCTCACGAGCGACGAGGTCGCCGGTGCCGAGCACTTCCTGGCCGGACTCCCGGCGTCACACGGCGACATCCGGGAATAGGGCCGCCCCCTCCACTGGTTATCGTCACTCCGGGCGGTTCCGCCGAGCAGCGGTCCGCCCCGGGACGACCCGTCCCCTCGTCGATCCCCGCGCCGCATCCGGCGCAGCGGGACCGCCACGACTCCGTGATGCACCGAAGGACAACACCGTGACCCTCTCCGCCCGCACCTCCCTGCGCGTCCTGCTCGGCACGACCGCCGCCGCCGCCGCCCTGGTCCTCGCCGGCTGCGCGCCCGCCTCGACCGACGACGTGGTCTCCGGCTCGAGCGGCGAGGGCACCGCCTCCGCCAGCTCCGGCCTGACTCTGGCCGAGGTCGAGGACTCGGGGAAGCTCACCATCGGCACCGAGGGCACCTACCCGCCCTTCTCCTTCCACGCCGACGGCGGGACGGGAGCCCTCACCGGCTACGACGTCGACGTGATCACCGCCGTGGCCGAGAAGCTGGGCGTCGAGCCCGACTTCCAGGAGACGCAGTGGGACGCGATGTTCGCGGGCCTGGACGGAGCGCGCTTCGACGTGATCGCGAACCAGGTCTCGATCAACGACGAGCGCGAGGCGAAGTACGACTTCTCGGAGCCGTACTCGGTCAGCCCCGGCGTCGTGATCGTCCCCTCGAGCGACACCTCGATCATCGACCTCGCCGGCCTCTCCGGCAAGACCACCGCGCAGTCGCTCTCGAGCAACTGGTACACCGTCGCGCAGGAGAACGGCGCCGAGGTCGAGGGCGTCGAGGGCTGGGCGCAGGCCATCGCCCTCGTCGAGCAGGGCCGCGTCGACGCGACCGTGAACGACCGCCTCACCTGGCTCGACTGGTCCACGACCTACCCCGACCAGGCCGCGGGCCTCAAGGTCGCCGTCACCACCGACGACACCTCCGAGAGCGCCTTCACCTTCCCGAAGGGCTCGGACGACCTCGTCGAGGCCGTCGACTCCGCCCTCGACGAGCTGCGCGAGGACGGCACCCTCGCCTCCATCTCCGAGCGCTACTTCGGAGCCGACGTCTCCCAGTAGCCCCACCCCGAGGCGGCTCCTCCCCTTCCGGGAGGGGCCGTCTCGTGCGTGAGCGGCTCCGGCGCGGGGGAGCGGCGGAGCGGCTCAGGCAGCGGGTCCGCCCGCAAGGGCGCCCGCCCCGGCGCGAAGCGTGCCAGCATTCCCCAGGAGGCGGAGACGATCCGCCCCCGACGCCACCACCCGATCGAGCCGACCGCGGATCCTCCCGCGAAGGCGGGAGAACACAATGGACCTCGTCCTCCGGTCGTTCTGGCCGATCCTCTCCGGGGGCATCGTCGGGACGATCCCGCTCGCGCTGGCGAGCTTCGCCATCGGGCTCGTGCTCGCGCTGGCGGTCGCCCTGATGAGGCTCTCCCGGGTGCGGATCCTCTCCTGGATCGCGCGTGCCTACATCTCCGTCATCCGGGGCACGCCGCTCCTGGTGCAGCTGTTCGTGATCTTCTACGGGCTGCCGAGCCTCGGACTGAAGATCGACCCCTGGCCCAGCGCCACCATCGCGTTCGCCCTCAACGTGGGCGGCTACGCGGCGGAGGTGATCCGCGCGGCGATCCTCAGCGTCCCGAAGGGGCAGTGGGAGGCGGCGCACACGATCGGCATGAGCCGCTCGCTCTCGCTGCGGCGCATCATCCTCCCGCAGGCCGCGCGCGTCTCCGTCCCCCCGCTGTCGAACACCTTCATCTCGCTGGTGAAGGACACCTCGCTGGCCTCCCTCATCCTGGTGACCGAGCTCTTCCGGCAGGCGCAGAAGATCGCCACCGCGTCGAGCGAGTTCATGCTCCTCTACCTCGAGGCCGCTCTGATCTACTGGCTCATCTGCCTGGTGCTCTCCAGCGGCCAGGGCCTGCTCGAGAAGCGATTGGACCGCTATGTCGCCCGCTGACACTCCGACCGACGCCCGGCCCGTGCTCACGGCCCGCGGCCTCCGCAAGTCGTTCGGCGGGGTGGAGGTGCTGCGCGGCATCGACCTGGAGGTCCACCGCGGCGAGGTCGTCGCCCTGATCGGGCCGTCCGGCTCGGGCAAGACCACCGTCCTGCGCTCGCTGAACAGCCTCGAGGTGCCGGACGGCGGGGTGGTCGAGCTCGCCGACGGCAGTGTCCTCGACTTCGACCGCGGCGTCGGACGGAAGGCGCTGACCGGGCTGCGCGACCACTCCGCGATGGTCTTCCAGCACTTCAACCTCTTCCCGCACCTGACCGTCCTCCAGAACGTGACGGAGGGGCCGCTGCGAGTGCAGCGCCGTCCCGCGTCCGAGGTGGTCCCGGAGGCGGAGCGCCTGCTCGAGCGCGTCGGCCTCGGCGGCCGGGGGAGCGCCTACCCCTTCGAGCTCTCCGGCGGTCAGCAGCAGCGCGTGGGCATCGTCCGGGCGCTCGCGCTGCGGCCCGATCTGCTCCTCTTCGACGAGCCCACCTCGGCGCTGGACCCGGAGCTGGTCGGCGACGTGCTCTCGCTGATGCGGGAGCTGGCGGGGGAGGGCTGGACCATGCTCGTCGTGACGCACGAGCTCGAGTTCGCCCGGCAGGTGGCCTCGGAGGTCGTCTTCATGGCCGACGGCGTGGTCGTCGAGCGGGGCGCCCCTGCGGAGATCCTCCGGGAGCCGCGCGAGCCGCGCACACGGCAGTTCCTGCACCGCCTCCTCCACCCGCTCGAGTAGACGGTCGGCGCTGTCCCCCGTCGACGGGGAGCCGCGCGGCGCACCGGGCGCGGCGGAAGGCGTGCCTATGCTGTCCGGGTGACCTGGAGCAGCGACGCCGAGACCACGCGGATCCCCTCCGCGACCGAGACGTCCGGCGGAACCGGACCCCAGCCGACCCGGGAGTACGTCTGGCCCGAGCCCGTGACGGGTCGGCAGCCGACCGTCGAGCCCGCCGCCCCGGCCGCCGCCGCGTCCGCCCCCAGCGCCCTCGGGCCGGTCGAGGCCGAGCCCGAGCCGGTCCGGCGCTCCGGCAACCGCCTCGCGGGCCTCGCGCTCGCCCTCCTGACGACCGCGGTCTTCGCCGTCCTGTACCTCGTCGCCCTGACGGCGATCCGCCTCCTCGTCGACCGCGTCGGCGGCGACCCGGTCGCCCTCGCTCTCGACGCTGCGCCGACCGCGCTCTTCCTCGCCCCGGTGGCCGCGTTCCTGGTCGGCCTGGCGCTGATCGTGCTGGTCGTGAACCGCGCGGGCTGGTGGGCCTACATCCTCGGCGGCTTCCTCGTCGCCCTCCTCACGGCCGCGGCCGCGCTGGTCGGCGGCTGGAGCGCCGTCGGACCGCTCGCCCTGCCGATCGACCGCTCCCTCGCGCTCGACTACGTCCGCGATCCCGCAGTCCTCGCGGCGGTCCTCGCCGCCGGCGTCCTCGGCCGGGAGGCGAGCGTCTGGGGCGGCGCCGCGATCGCCGGCCGCGCCCGGGGCGTCAAGCGCCGCAACGCCGAGCGCGAAGCGGCCGCGCAGTCGTGACTCCGGAGGGGCAGGGGCAGGGCCGCGGAGCCGGCCTGGGCTACGGCCTCGCGCTGGCCGGCTTCGCCGCGTTCCTCTACCTCGCCCTGGTCGTCTGCGCGTTCGGGGTCCTCAGCCTCCTGCTGGACCAGGACGTCGTGCCCGAGCGCGACGCCGGCCCGCTGCTGGGGCCGGTGTCGGTGGCGGTCTGCGTCGTCGCCGTGCTGGTCGCGATGGTGACCCTCGCCGCCCGTCCCGCCGTCCACCGCGTCCTCGGCCCGTCGCTGCTGACCGGGGTCGTCGTCTACCTGCTCTTCCTCGTCACGGGCGGAGCGCTCTACGGGCTCGGCCGCCAGGAGCCGGGGGAGATCCTCGGCTGGATCCTCGACCACGCCCCCACTGTCTTCGCGATCGCGACCGGCGTGCTCGCGGCCGCCGTCCAGCTCCTGTTCCTCCTGCTCCTGGCCCGTCGCGACGCCGGCGGCCGCAGCCCCCACTGGGGCTGGGAGGGCGACGAGCGGGAGTGACGGCGGAGTCCCGGCGCGGCTCGTCGCGGCGCTGCGGCATCTCCCAGGGCGAACGCCGCTCGGTTGACCGGCCCCGTCACTCCCCGTAATATTCTTCGGGTGTGCGCTTTGCCGTGCGCTCGTGTCGTGCCTCCGGGTCGATGCGGTCGCCGCACTTCGCTCCACCGGGTCCGCGAGGATCCGCGGGTTCGTCCGATCGGGCGGCCCCCACGGCATACCCCTCACCCTCCCGGTCCCGCTCGCGGGGCCGCGGGGTGCGTCGGGTCCAGATGAACTCGGCCGTTCCCGGAGACGGGAGGGCCGAATGTCGACCATCGATCCGCTGTCACCGTGCAGCATTCAAGGAGCAAAACCAGTGCCAACGATTCAGCAGTTGGTCCGCAAGGGACGCACGCCGAAGGTCACCAAGACCAAGGCGCCCGCCCTGAAGGCCAACCCCCAGCAGCGCGGCGTCTGCACGCGCGTCTACACGACCACGCCCAAGAAGCCGAACTCGGCCCTCCGCAAGGTGGCCCGCGTGAAGCTCTCCAACGGCACCGAGGTCACCGCCTACATCCCCGGCGAGGGCCACAACCTGCAGGAGCACTCGATGGTGCTCGTGCGCGGCGGTCGCGTCAAGGACCTCCCCGGTGTCCGCTACAAGATCGTTCGCGGCGCCCTGGACACCCAGGCCGTCAAGAACCGCAAGCAGGCTCGCAGCCGGTACGGCGCGAAGATGGAGAAGAAGTAATGCCTCGTAAGGGCCCCGCTCCCAAGCGCCCCGTCGTCGCAGACCCCGTCTACGGCGCCCCCATCGTCAGCCAGCTCGTCAACAAGATCCTCCTGGACGGCAAGAAGGGCCTCGCCGAGCGCATCGTCTACGGTGCCCTCGAGGGCGTCGCCGGCAAGAACGGCCAGGACGCGGTCGTCACCCTCAAGAAGGCGCTCGACAACGTCCGCCCGACCCTCGAGGTCCGCAGCCGCCGCGTCGGCGGCTCGACCTACCAGGTCCCGGTCGAGGTCAAGCCCCACCGCGCCAACACCCTCGCGCTCCGCTGGCTCACCAGCTACGCGAAGGCCCGTCGCGAGAAGACGATGACCGAGCGTCTCATGAACGAGATCCTCGACGCGTCGAACGGTCTGGGCGCCGCTGTCAAGCGTCGCGAGGACACCCACAAGATGGCCGAGTCGAACAAGGCCTTCGCGCACTACCGCTGGTAGCGCACCCCGCGGCCGCCCCCGGGCGACCGCGACCACCGGGCCCGCGGCGTCACCGCTGCGGGCCCGGTCCCGGCGGCGGATCGCCCGATCCCCGCGACCGGGCGACCGCCACCACCAGAATCCCAGCCATTCGGCCATGAACCCGGTGCGCTGGCTCCATCACCTATCGGAGGAACTCCGTGGCACAAGATGTGCTCACCGACCTGAACAAGGTCCGCAACATCGGCATCATGGCCCACATCGATGCCGGCAAGACCACCACCACCGAGCGCATCCTGTTCTACACGGGTATCACGCACAAGATCGGCGAGGTCCACGACGGCGCCGCGACGATGGACTGGATGGCGCAGGAGCAGGAGCGCGGCATCACGATCACGTCCGCCGCGACGACCTGCTTCTGGAACAAGAACCAGATCAACATCATCGACACCCCCGGTCACGTCGACTTCACGGTCGAGGTCGAGCGCTCGCTCCGCGTCCTCGACGGCGCCGTCGCCGTCTTCGACGGCAAGGAGGGCGTCGAGCCCCAGTCCGAGACCGTCTGGCGTCAGGCCGACAAGTACGACGTCCCGCGCATCTGCTTCGTCAACAAGATGGACAAGCTCGGCGCCGACTTCTACTACACGGTCGACACGATCATCAAGCGCCTCGGCGCGAAGCCGCTGGTCATCCAGCTGCCCATCGGCGCGGAGTCCTCTTTCGAGGGCGTCGTCGACCTGGTCGAGATGCGCGCGCTCACGTGGCGCGGCGACTCGAAGGGCGACGTCGCGCTCGGCGCGAAGTACGAGATCGAGGAGATCCCGGCCGACCTCGCCGACAAGGCGGCGGAGTACCGCGAGAAGCTCCTCGAGACCGTCGCGGAGACCTCCGACGAGCTGCTCGAGAAGTACTTCGGCGGCGAGGAGCTCACCGTCGCGGAGATCAAGGGCGCCATCCGCAAGATGACCGTCAACTCCGAGATCTACCCGGTGCTCTGCGGCTCGGCGTTCAAGAACCGCGGCGTCCAGCCGATGCTCGACGCTGTCGTGGACTACCTCCCCTCCCCGCTCGACGTCCCCGCCATCGAGGCGCACGACGTCCGCGACGAGGAGAAGGTCATCATGCGCCACGCGGACTCGACCGAGCCCTTCTCGGCGCTCGCGTTCAAGGTCGCCGTGCACCCGTTCTTCGGCCGCCTGACCTACGTCCGCGTCTACTCGGGCAAGCTCGACTCCGGCGCCCAGGTCATCAACTCGACCAAGGGCAAGAAGGAGCGCATCGGCAAGATCTTCCAGATGCACTCCAACAAGGAGAACCCGGTCGACTCGGTCACCGCCGGCCACATCTACGCCGTCATCGGCCTCAAGGACACCACCACCGGTGACACCCTGAGCGACCCGGCCGCGCAGGTCGTGCTCGAGTCGATGACCTTCCCGGAGCCCGTCATCGAGGTCGCCATCGAGCCCAAGACGAAGGCGGACCAGGAGAAGCTCGGCACCGCGATCCAGAAGCTCGCGGAGGAGGACCCCACCTTCCGCACCGAGCAGAACCAGGAGACCGGTCAGACGGTCATCAAGGGAATGGGCGAGCTGCACCTCGACATCCTGGTCGACCGCATGAAGCGCGAGTTCAACGTCGAGGCCAACGTGGGCAAGCCCCAGGTCGCGTACCGCGAGACGATCCGCCGCACGGTCGAGAAGTACGACTACACCCACAAGAAGCAGACGGGTGGCTCCGGCCAGTTCGCGAAGGTCCAGATCACCATCGAGCCGATGGAGGTCGAGGCCGACAAGACCTACGAGTTCGTCAACGGCGTCACCGGTGGCCGCGTCCCGCGCGAGTACATCCCCTCCGTCGACGCGGGCATCCGCGACGCCATGCAGGTCGGCGTGCTCGCCGGCTACCCCATGGTCGGCGTGAAGGCGACCCTGGTCGACGGAGCGGCGCACGACGTCGACTCCTCCGAGATGGCGTTCAAGATCGCCGGCTCGATCGCGTTCAAGGAGGCCTCGCGCAAGGCGCAGCCGGTCCTCCTCGAGCCGCTCATGGCCGTCGAGGTCCGTACTCCCGAGGAGTACATGGGCGACGTCATCGGCGACATCAACTCGCGTCGCGGGATGATCCAGTCGATGGAGGACGCCACCGGCATCAAGGTCATCCGGGCCAACGTCCCGCTGTCCGAGATGTTCGGCTACATCGGAGACCTGCGCTCGAAGACCTCGGGCCGCGCCGTCTACTCGATGACGTTCGAGACCTACGCCGAGGTCCCCAAGGCCGTGGCCGAGGAGATCGTCCAGAAGAACAAGGGCGAGTAGCTCCGCCCCTGGGCCGTCGCCGTTCCCCGGAACGGCGGCGGCCTGGTAGTGTCGTGCGGGTTTGCTGCCGAGTGCAGCGCGCCCCCTGTCGCAGCGGGACGGCCGCACGACCACTGCCGGTAACATACGTACACAAAACCCCCGCAAGTCCTCCTGTCCTCGTGCCGCCCCGTGCGGCCGCCCGGATGCGGATGCTTGCACCTAAGTCCTGAGGAGGACCCACAGTGGCTAAGGCCAAGTTCGAGCGGACCAAGCCGCACGTCAACATCGGAACCATCGGTCACGTCGACCACGGAAAGACCACGCTCACCGCGGCGATCTCGAAGGTTCTGGCGGACAAGTTCCCGTCCGCGACCAACGTCCAGCGTGACTTCGCGTCGATCGACTCCGCTCCCGAGGAGCGCCAGCGCGGCATCACGATCAACATCTCGCACGTCGAGTACGAGACGCCGAAGCGCCACTACGCGCACGTCGACGCCCCGGGTCACGCCGACTACATCAAGAACATGATCACCGGCGCGGCCCAGATGGACGGCGCGATCCTCGTGGTCGCCGCCACCGACGGCCCGATGGCTCAGACCCGTGAGCACGTCCTCCTCGCCAAGCAGGTCGGCGTCCCCTACCTCCTCGTCGCGCTGAACAAGGCCGACATGGTGGACGACGAGGAGATCCTGGAGCTCGTCGAGCTCGAGGTCCGCGAGCTCCTCTCGTCGCAGGGCTTCCCCGGCGACGACGCCCCCGTGGTGCGCGTCTCCGGCCTCAAGGCCCTCGAGGGCGACGACACCTGGACCCAGTCGATCCTCGACCTGATGGACGCGGTCGACGAGTCCATCCCGGACCCGGTGCGCGACAAGGACAAGCCGTTCCTCATGCCGATCGAGGACGTCTTCACGATCACCGGTCGTGGAACCGTCGTCACCGGCCGTGCGGAGCGTGGAACCCTCGCTCTGAACTCCGAGGTCGAGATCGTCGGCATCCGCCCGACGCAGAAGACCACGGTCACCGGAATCGAGATGTTCCACAAGCAGCTCGACGAGGCCTGGGCCGGCGAGAACTGCGGTCTGCTCCTCCGCGGCACCAAGCGCGAGGACGTCGAGCGCGGCCAGGTCGTCGTCAAGCCGGGTTCGGTCACGCCGCACACGGACTTCGAGGGCACCGCGTACATCCTGTCCAAGGATGAGGGTGGGCGTCACAACCCGTTCTACGCGAACTACCGTCCGCAGTTCTACTTCCGCACCACCGACGTCACCGGCGTCATCACGCTGCCCGAGGGCACCGAGATGGTCATGCCCGGCGACACCACCGACATGACGGTCGCGCTGATCCAGCCGATCGCCATGGAGGAGGGCCTCGGCTTCGCCATCCGTGAGGGTGGACGCACCGTGGGTGCCGGTACGGTCACCAAGATCATCAAGTAGGTCCGTCCTACCGATCTCTCGAGAGGGGTCGTCCGCTTCGGCGGGCGGCCCCTCTCGTCGTTCCCGGGGACGCCCGGCTAGCGTGGCGGCATGCCCTTCGTGAAGAGCGACCCCCGTGCCCTCCCGCAGTTCTTCGAGTGGGAGGCGGCCGGTCTGGACTGGCTGCGCGAGGCGGACGGCGGTGCGCGCTGTGTCGGGGTGGAGAGGGTTTCGCCCGGGCGCATCGAGCTGGAGGAGATCCGCTCCGTGCGACCCTCCGCCGAGTCGGCTCGGGCCTTCGGCGCCGCGCTCGCCCGGACGCACGACGCCGGAGCCGCGGCGTTCGGAGCGCCGCCCCCGGGATGGACCGGCCCCGCGTACATCGGCCGCCGCGGGATGCCGTGCCGCCCGGACGACTCGTGGGGGCGCTTCTACGCGGAGCAGCGGGTGCGGCCGTTCCTCGGCCCTGCCGTGGAGGCGGGCAACCTCACGGCAGCCGAGTCGCGGCTCGTCGAGCAGGCTCTGGACCGGGTGGCGGCCGGAGCCTTCGACGATGGTGCGGGGCCCGCCAGGATCCACGGGGACCTCTGGACCGGCAACGTGCTCTGGTCGGCGGACGGCGCCGTCCTGATCGACCCCGCCGCTCACGGGGGCCACCGCGAGACCGATCTCGCGATGCTGGCACTCTTCGGCGCTCCGCACCTCGACGCCGTCCTCGAGGGCTACCGCGAGCAGCATCCGCTGGAAGCCGGCTACGAGGAGCGGGTGCCGCTCCACCAGCTGCACCCGCTCGCCGTCCACGCCGCCGGTCACGGTCCGTCCTACGGCCGGGCCCTGGCCGACGCGGCGGAGCGGGTGATCGCACTGGCCGGCTGACCGGCGCGCCCGCACCGTTCCCCCAGCCGGGAGCGCCACACTGAGGCACGCGCCGCCCTGTGCGCGTTTACAAGGAGGCATCATCGTGGATCTCGGGAAACTCGGACGCCAGGCCGGCGAACTGCTCAACAGCCGGAAGGCCCAGGACGCGTTGCGGAGCGAGAAGGCCGAGCAGGTCTCCGACCAGACCCTCGAGAAGGCGGGCGAGATCGCCAGCCGCCTCACCAACGGCAAGTACGACGACCGCATCGAGGACCTGAAGCGCCAGGCCGACAAGCGGATCGGCAACGAGTAGCGGCTGCCGTCCGACTGCTCCTCGCCGCCGTCAAGCGGGTGCGGGCCTCGGATCCGCCGTCCTATCGTCGGGTCGATGGCTGACACTCGCGCGCAACGACTCCGCAGGACCGATTCGAGCGGGCGCGGCTACACCCGGGTGCGCGCGGGCTCCGGCTTCAGCTACCGCGACCCGAAGGGCGCGACCGTCGCCGACAAGGAGCTGCGCGCGCGCTTCGACCGTCTCGGCATCCCGCCGGCCTGGACGGACGTCTGGATCGCCCCGTATCCCAACGGGCACATCCAGGCCACCGGCGTCGACTCCGCCGGCCGCCGCCAGTACATCTACCATCCGACCTGGCGCGAGCAGAAGGACCGGATCAAGTTCGATCGGGCGCTGCGGCTCGCGGAGGCCCTGCCCGGGGCGCGCCGGGCCGTGACCATCGCCCTCCGCTCGGACGGACCCAGCCGCGAGCGCGCGCTGGCCACCGCCTTCCGGATGCTCGACACCGGGTCGCTCCGCGTCGGCAGCGAGAGGTACGCGAAGGAGCACGGCAGCATCGGCCTCTCGACGCTCCTGTGCGCGCACGCCACGACCCACGGGGACCGGGTCGCCCTCGCCTTCCCCGGGAAGAGCCACCAGGCGTGGACGAGCGAGATCCTCGACCACGACCTCTCGCGCGTCGTCCGTGCACTCAAGCGTCGCGGGCCGAACGCCCGCCTGCTCGCCTGGAAGGACGGGCGGGAGTGGCGGCCGATCTCGGCACCCGAGATCAACGACTACGTGCGCGAGCGCGCCGGCGACGACTTCACGGCGAAGGACTTCCGCACTCTGCACGGCACGGTCGCGGCCGCGCTGAGCCTGGCGAAGTCGGGACCGCAGGCCACGCAGCGCGCTCGGAACTCCGCGATCGCCCAGGCGATGCGCGACGCCTCGGACGTGCTCGGGAACACGCCGACGGTCGCCCGCGCCAGCTACGTCGACCCGCGGCTGCTCGACCACTTCCGCGCCGGCGAGACCATCGACGCGTCGCGCCCCGCGTCGGCCGAGACCGCCGTCCGGGCGCTGCTCTTCGAGTAGCGGGGGAGGCGCTCCGACCCGCGCTGCTGCTCGGAGCGACCGGCTCCCCAGGGCCGTCACGACGTGCTCGCGGAGGAGCCCTCCGGCGCGACACGCCCGGGTTGCAGGGGTGGGGCATCTGTGGGAGACTCTTCTAGTTCAAAATTTCCTCTCGGGCGGCGTGCTGCTCGGAGGGGGACACTGCCAGGCAGTGCCGAGACGGCATCGCGGAGGCTCGACCCGAGAGGGCGGCCACGCGGATGCGACGTCGAGGCGGCGGGTAGCAGAACGACAACAACCGACATCTCAACGGTCTCTCCGTGCGTCGTGCGTTCTGCACGCCGATCGGAGCGCCCCAGGGGTGCGGTGCTTTTGACAGAAGAACACTGGTTGCACTTTTCCGGGTCACCGGAGTTCCTTCGCGAGCGCGTCCAATGCGAGACGAGTCCGGCTCCGGCCGGGGGAGTCGCGTACGACGCAATAACAAGAGAGTGAGAGATCACACATGGCGGGACAGAAGATCCGCATCCGACTGAAGTCGTACGACCACGAGGTCATCGACACGTCGGCGCGCAAGATCGTCGACACGGTCACCCGTGCCGGTGCAACGGTGGTCGGCCCCGTGCCGCTGCCGACCGAGAAGAACGTGGTCTGCGTGATCCGTTCTCCCCACAAGTACAAGGACAGCCGCGAGCACTTCGAGATGCGCACCCACAAGCGCCTCATCGACATCATCGACCCGACGCCCAAGGCCGTCGACTCGCTCATGCGCCTCGACCTGCCGGCCGACGTCAACATCGAGATCAAGCTCTAAGGAGGAGTGCCACCATGTCTGTCACTGTTTCCCCCACGCTGAAGACCAGCAAGGGCCTCCTCGGCACCAAGCTCGGAATGACCCAGGTCTGGGACGAGAACAACAAGCTCGTGCCGGTCACCGTCATCGAGATCAGCCCCAACGTCGTGACCCAGGTCCGCACGGAGGAGAAGGACGGCTACACCGCCGTCCAGCTCGCCGCCGGTGCGATCGACCCGCGCAAGGTGAACAAGCCCGCCGCCGGTCACTTCGACGCCGCGGGCGTCACCCCCCGCCGCCACCTCACCGAGGTCCGCACCTCCGACGCCGCCGATTACTCGGCAGGCCAGGAGCTGACCGTGGACGCCGTCTTCGAGGCCGGCACCAAGGTCGACGTCGTCGGCACCAGCAAGGGCAAGGGCTTCGCCGGTGTCATGAAGCGCCACAACTTCAAGGGCGTCTCGGCTTCGCACGGTTCGCACCGCAACCACCGCAAGCCCGGCTCCATCGGCGCCTCCTCGACCCCCAGCCGTGTCTTCAAGGGCATGCGCATGGCCGGTCGCATGGGTGGCGAGCGCGTCACCGTGCTCAACCTCAAGGTGCACTCCGTCGACGCCGAGAAGGGCCTGCTGCTCGTCAAGGGCGCCGTCCCCGGTGCCCGCGGTCGCCTCGTGTTCGTTCGCAACGCCGTGAAGGGAGCGTAGTTCCATGGCTACCTCTGTCGACATCATCGACGTCAAGGGCCAGAAGGCGGGCTCGGTCGAGCTCCCCGCCGCGCTCTTCGACGTCCAGACCAACATCCCCCTCATCCACCAGGTCGTCGTGGCCCAGCTCGCCGCGGCGCGCCAGGGAACCCACAAGACGAAGAACCGCGGTGAGGTCTCCGGAGCCGGTCGCAAGCCGTTCAAGCAGAAGGGAACCGGTCGCGCTCGTCAGGGCTCGATCCGCGCCCCGCACATGACCGGTGGTGGCGTGGTCCACGGACCGACCCCCCGCAGCTACGCGCAGCGCACCCCCAAGAAGATGATCGCCGCGGCTCTGCTCGGCGCTCTCTCGGACCGCGCCCGCGGTGCCCGCATCCACGTGGTCGAGTCCCTCGCCCTCGGCGACACCCCCCGGACCAAGGACGTCCTCGTCCTGCTCGACGCCCTCTCGGTGTCGCGCAACGTCCTCGTGGTGCTCGAGCGCGACGACTACATCGCCGAGCTCTCGCTCCGCAACGTGCCGTTCGTGCACATCCTGCCGGCCGACCAGCTCAACGCGTACGACGTGCTCGTCTCCGACGACATCGTGTTCTCGAAGGGCGCGCTCGACGCGTTCATCGCGGCCAAGTCGGGCGTCGAGTCCAACAAGGAAGAGGTGAACGCATGAGCCAGTCCGCCGCGTTCAACAAGGACCCCCGCGACGTCATCATCTCCCCGGTGGTCTCGGAGAAGTCCTACGGCCTGATCGACGAGGGCAAGTACACCTTCGTGGTCGACCCGCGTTCGAACAAGACCGAGATCAAGCTCGCCATCGAGAAGATCTTCGGCGTCGAGGTCGCGTCGATCAACACGCTGAACCGCCAGGGCAAGACCCGCCGCACGAAGTTCGGCACCGGCAAGCGCAAGGACACCAAGCGCGCGATCGTCACGCTGAAGTCCGGCTCCATCGACATCTTCACGAGCGTCGGCTGAGCCGAAGAAGCGTAGAGGAAACAGACAATGGCTATTCGTAAGTACAAGCCCACGACCCCCGGTCGCCGCGGCTCCAGCGTTGCCGACTTCGCCGAGATCACCCGCTCGACGCCCGAGAAGTCGCTCCTGCGCCCGCTGTCCAAGACCGGTGGCCGCAACAACTCCGGCCGCATCACGACGCGTCACATCGGTGGTGGCCACAAGCGCCAGTACCGTCTGATCGACTTCCGTCGCAACGACAAGGACGGCGTCAACGCCAAGGTCGCTCACATCGAGTACGACCCTAACCGCACGGCGCGCATCGCGCTGCTCCACTTCGTGGACGGCACCAAGCGCTACATCCTGGCCCCGAACAAGCTCTCGCAGGGCGACGTCGTGGAGTCGGGCGCCGGCGCCGACATCAAGCCCGGCAACAACCTGCCGCTGCGCAACATCCCGACCGGTACGGTCATCCACGCCATCGAGATCAAGCCGGGAGGCGGCGCCAAGCTCGCCCGCTCGGCCGGCACCTCGGTCCGCCTCGTCGCCAAGGACGGCCCCTACGCGCAGCTCCGCCTGCCGTCGGGCGAGATCCGCAACGTCGATGCGCGCTGCCGCGCCACGATCGGCGAGGTCGGCAACGCCGAGCAGTCGAACATCAACTGGGGCAAGGCCGGCCGCATGCGCTGGAAGGGCGTCCGCCCGACCGTCCGCGGTGTCGCGATGAACCCGGTCGACCACCCGCACGGTGGTGGAGAGGGCAAGACCTCCGGTGGACGCCACCCGGTCAGCCCGTGGGGTCAGTCCGAGGGACGCACCCGTCGCCCCAACAAGGAGAGCGACAAGCTCATCGTTCGCCGCCGCACCGCCGGTAAGAAGCGCAAGTAGGAGTTGTAGAAGATGCCTCGCAGTCTCAAGAAGGGCCCCTTCGTTGACGACCACCTGCTCCGCAAGGTGTTCACGGCCAACGAAGCCGGCAACAAGAACGTCATCAAGACCTGGTCGCGCCGTTCGATGATCATCCCGGCGATGCTGGGTCACACCATCGCGGTCCACGACGGTCGCAAGCACATCCCCGTGTTCGTGACCGAGACCATGGTCGGCCACAAGCTCGGCGAGTTCGCCCCCACTCGGACCTTCCGCGGTCACGAGAAGGACGACAAGAAGGGCCGTCGCCGCTGACGCGGCGACGAGAAGGAGGAGAGAAATGGTGGAGTCGATCGCACGCGTGCGACACATCCGCGTCACCCCCCAGAAGGCTCGCCGTGTCGTGAACCTGATCCGCGGGAAGCAGGCTCAGGAGGCACTGGCCATCCTGAAGTTCGCGCCGCAGGGTGCGTCCGAGCCCGTCTACAAGCTCGTCGCCTCGGCGATGGCCAACGCTCGCGTCAAGGCCGATGCCTCGAACGAGTACCTCGACGACCAGGACCTGATCGTGTCCCGCGCCTTCGTCGATGAGGGAACCACCCTCAAGCGATTCCAGCCCCGTGCTCAGGGTCGTGCCTTCCGCATCAACAAGCGCACCAGCCACATCACCGTCGTGCTGGCCACTCCTGAGGAGGGGACCAAGTAATGGGTCAGAAAGTAAACCCCTACGGTTTCCGTCTGGGAATCACCACCGACCACGTGTCGCGCTGGTTCTCCGACAGCACCAAGAAGGGCCAGCGGTACAGCGACTACCTCGCCGAGGACGTCAAGATCCGCCGACTCCTCGCCACGCAGCTCGACCGTGCGGGCGTCGCCCGCATCGAGATCGAGCGCACCCGTGACCGGGTCCGCGTCGACATCCACACCGCCCGCCCGGGCATCGTGATCGGCCGCCGCGGCGCCGAGGCCGAGCGCATCCGTGCCGACCTCGAGAAGCTCACGGGCAAGCAGATCCAGCTGAACATCCTCGAGGTCAAGAACCCCGAGGCCGAGGCTCAGCTGGTCGCCCAGGGCATCGCCGAGCAGCTCTCCGCCCGCGTGGCCTTCCGCCGCGCGATGCGCAAGGGCCTGCAGGGTGCTCAGCGCGCCGGCGCCAAGGGCGTCCGCATCCAGGTCTCCGGCCGCCTCGGCGGCGCCGAGATGAGCCGCTCGGAGTTCTACCGCGAGGGACGCGTGCCGCTGCACACCCTCCGCGCGAACATCGACTACGGCTTCTACGAGGCGAAGACCACCTTCGGCCGCATCGGCGTGAAGGTCTGGATCTACAAGGGCGACATCACCAACAAGGAGCTCGCCCGCGAGCAGGCGAACAGCAAGTCGTCGCGCCCGGAGCGCAGCGACCGTCCGCGCCGTGCACCCCGCCAGCAGAGCGAGGCGCCCGTCGCAGCAGGAGTTGAGGCATAACCATGTTGATTCCGCGTCGAGTCAAGCACCGCAAGCAGCACCACCCGGGCCGGTCCGGCCAGGCCACCGGTGGCACCAAGGTGTCGTTCGGTGAGTTCGGCATCCAGGCCCTCACCCCCGCCTACGTGACCAACCGTCAGATCGAGTCCGCTCGTATCGCGATGACGCGTCACATCAAGCGCGGCGGAAAGGTGTGGATCAACATCTACCCCGACCGTCCGCTCACCAAGAAGCCCGCCGAGACCCGCATGGGTTCCGGTAAGGGCTCGCCGGAGTGGTGGGTCGCGAACGTCAAGCCGGGTCGCGTCCTCTTCGAGGTCGCCGGCGTCGACGAGCAGCTCGCTCGTGAGGCCATGACCCGTGCCATCCACAAGCTGCCCCTCAAGGCACGCATCATCAAGCGCGAGGAGGGAGACGCGTAATGGCGATCGGATCCAAGGAGCTCGCCCCCGCCGAGCTCGACACCTACGAGGACGAGCGTCTCGTCACCGAGCTGAAGAAGGCCAAGGAGGAGCTGTTCAACCTCCGCTTCCAGTCGGCCACCGGTCAGCTGGACACCAACGGCCGCCTGCGTGCCGTCAAGCGCGACATCGCCCGCATCTACACGGTCATCCGTGAGCGCGAGCTGGGCATCCGCGCCACCCCCGCACCCGTCGAGGCCCCGGCCAAGGCGGAGAAGAAGCCCAAGACCAAGAAGGCCGCCAAGGCCGAGGTCGAGGCGACCGAGTCGAACGAGGAGGCCAAGTAATGGCAACCGTCAATGACAGCGCCGGCCACGAGTCGGCCGCCCACGACGTGAAGGAGGCGGGCGCTCGCGGATACCGCAAGACCCGTCGCGGCTACGTCACCAGCGACAAGATGGACAAGACCATCGTCGTCGAGGTCGAGGACCGGGTGAAGCACCCGCTGTACGGCAAGGTCATCCGCCGTACGTCCAAGGTCAAGGTCCACGACGAGCTGAACTCCGCCGGCATCGGCGACTCCGTCGTCATCAGCGAGACCCGTCCCCTCAGCGCCACCAAGCGCTGGCGCCTGGTCGAGATCCTCGAGAAGGCCAAGTAGGCCGCGGCCTACTTGAGTTAGCAGGAGAGACACATGCTTCAGCAAGAATCCCGAGTCAAGGTCGCCGACAACACCGGCGCCAAGATGCTCCTCACCATCCGCGTCCTCGGAGGCTCCGGCCGCCGCTACGCGGGCCTCGGTGACATCATCGTCGCCACCGTCAAGGACGCGATCCCCGGTGGCAACGTGAAGAAGGGCGACGTGGTCAAGGCCGTCATCGTCCGCACCATCAAGCAGACCCGTCGCGCCGACGGCTCGTACATCAAGTTCGACGAGAACGCCGCCGTCATCCTCAAGAACGACGGGGACCCCCGTGGCACCCGCATCTTCGGACCGGTCGGTCGCGAGCTCCGCGACAAGAAGTTCATGAAGATCGTCTCGCTGGCACCGGAGGTTATCTAGTCATGGCCAAGATCAAGAAGGGTGACCTCGTCCAGGTCATCTCGGGCGCTACCCAGGCCCGCGGTGGAGACCGCGGCAAGCAGGGCAAGGTCCTCGAGGTGCTGGTCGAGCGCAACCGCGTCGTCGTCGAGGGCGTGAACTTCGTCAAGAAGCACGTCCGCGTCGGCCAGACGCAGCGCGGCTCGAAGGAGGGCGGCATCGAGACCGTCGAGGCCTCGATCCACATCTCCAACGTCGCGCTCGTCGACCCGAAGACCAAGAAGCCGACCCGGGTCGGCCACCGCAACGTGGCCGTCACCAAGGACGGCGTGACCAAGACCGTTCGCGTGCGCTACGCGAAGGCGTCGGGTGAGGAACTGTAATGACTGACACCACCGCAGTGGCTGCGAAGGTTCAGCCGCGGCTCAAGGCCAAGTACCAGGCCGACATCATCCCCGCTCTCAAGGAGCAGTTCGGCTTCGGCAACGTCCACCAGGTCCCCGGCCTGGTCAAGGTCGTCGTCAACACCGGTGTCGGTGAGGCCGCCCGCGATGGCAAGATCATCGACGGTGCGGTCAAGGACCTCACCGCTATCACCGGTCAGAAGCCGCAGGTCACCAAGGCCCGCAAGTCCATCGCGCAGTTCAAGCTGCGCGAGGGCCAGGCCATCGGCGCTCACGTCACCCTCCGGGGCGACCGCGCCTGGGAGTTCCTGGACCGCCTGCTCTCGGTGGCGCTGCCCCGCATCCGCGACTTCCGCGGGCTGTCGGACCGCCAGTTCGACGGCAACGGCAATTACACCTTCGGCATCACGGAGCAGTCGATCTTCCATGAGATCGACCAGGACCGCATCGACCGCGTCCGCGGCTTCGACGTGACCGTCGTGACCACCGCCAAGACCGACGACGAGGGTCGCGCGCTGCTCAAGCAGCTCGGCTTCCCGTTCAAGTCGTCGGACAACGCGTAAGCAGCAAGCCTCGAGGCCGGGGGACGGTGAGAACCGCCCTCCGGCCTCGTCGTGCGTCCGCCGCCGGACCGGTCCGTCCGGAGCCGGCGGCGGGCGCCACGCGGGATCCCCGGATCCCGTGCACGATCGGCCCTCGACCGCAGGACCTCGGCCATGTAGCATGGCTCGTTGGCCTGCGTTCGCGCGGCCGCATGGGCGTCGACGTCGTCGGCGCCGTCCCACACCACAGGTCGTCACTCTTGTAAAGGGTGCCGAAACCAGGCGAGAAAGGCACCATCAGCCATGACCATGACTGATCCGGTCGCAGATCTGCTGACCAGAATCCGTAACGCGAACTCCGCGCACCACGACTCCATCACCCTCCCGGGCTCGAAGCTCAAGGCCAACATCGCTGAGATCCTCAAGACCGAGGGCTACATCGCGGACTGGAAGGTCGAGGAGGCGCGCGTCGGCACGACGCTCTCCATCTCCCTCAAGTACGGCCCGAACCGCGAGCGCTCGATCGCCGGCATCAAGCGGGTCTCGAAGCCCGGACTCCGCGTGTACGCGAAGTCGGCCGAGATCCCCACCGTGCTCGGCGGCCTCGGCGTCGCCATCCTGTCCACCTCGAGCGGTCTCCTGACCGACCGCCAGGCCGAGAAGAAGGGCGTGGGTGGGGAAGTCCTCGCCTACGTGTGGTAACCCCTCATGTCGCGTATTGGAAGACTCCCCATCGAGATCCCGGCGGGCGTCGACGTCTCCGTCGCCGGATCCGCTGTGACCGTCAAGGGCCCCAAGGGCGAGCTGACCGTCTCGGTCGCCAGCCCCATCCAGGTGTCCGTCGAGAACGGCCAGGTGCTGGTCTCGCGTCCCGATGACGAGCGCGAGTCGCGCTCGCTCCACGGCCTCACCCGCACGCTCATCGCGAACGACATCATCGGTGTCACGCAGGGCTACTCCAAGGGCCTCGAGGTCGTCGGAACCGGTTACCGCGTGCTGGCGAAGGGCTCGGACATCGAGTTCGCGCTCGGCTTCTCGCACCCCGTCGTCGTCACCCCGCCCGCGGGCATCTCGTTCACGGTCGAGGGCAACAACAAGCTCACCGTGCACGGCATCTCGAAGCAGGCCGTCGGTGAGGTGGCCGCCAACATTCGTAAGATCCGCAAGCCCGAGCCCTACAAGGGCAAGGGCGTGCGCTACGCCGGCGAGGTCGTTCGCCGCAAGGCCGGAAAGAGCGGTAAGTGATCATGGGACTCGGAACCAGAGGAAAGAGCAAGTCCGCTGCGCGCGGTCGTCGTCACGACCGTCTGCGCAAGAAGGTCGTCGGATCCGCCGAGCGCCCCCGCCTCGTCGTCAACCGCTCGGCCCGCCACGTCTTCGTGCAGGTCGTCGACGACGCTCAGGGCCGCACCCTCGCGTCGGCGTCGACCCTCGAGGCCGACCTGCGCGTGTTCGACGGCGACAAGACCGCCAAGGCCCGCAAGGTCGGCGAGCTCGTCGCCGAGCGCGCCAAGAACGCCGGTGTCGAGGCGGTCGTCTTCGACCGCGGAGGCAACAAGTACGCCGGTCGCGTCGCCGCGATCGCCGATGGAGCACGAGAGGCAGGGCTCAACCTGTGAGCGCCGCAGAGAACAAGGAACCCGAGGTCGCCGCTGTGTCGGAGGCCCCCGTCGAGACCGCTGCGTCCACGCAGCCGCAGCAGGAGGCTCGTGAGCCCCGCCGCGGCGGCCGCGACCGCAACCAGGGTGGCCGCGACCGCGGTGGCCGTGACGCCGAGAAGAGCCAGTTCCTCGAGCGCGTCGTGACCATCAACCGCGTGTCGAAGGTCGTCAAGGGCGGCCGTCGCTTCAGCTTCACCGCGCTCGTGGTCGTCGGAGACGGCAACGGACTGGTGGGCGTCGGCTACGGCAAGGCCCGCGAGGTCCCGACCGCCATCTCCAAGGGCGTCGAGGAGGCGAAGAAGAACTTCTTCCGCGTCCCCCGCGTCGCCTCGACCATCCCGCACCCCGTCCAGGGTGAGGCCGCCGCCGGTGTGGTGCTCCTGCGCCCCGCCGCCGCGGGTACCGGTGTCATCGCCGGCGGTCCCGTCCGCGCCGTCCTCGAGTGCGCCGGCATCCACGACGTCCTGAGCAAGTCGCTCGGCTCGTCGAACACCATCAACATCGTCCACGCGACCGTCGAGGCTCTGAAGCAGCTCGAGGAGCCGCGCGCCGTCGCCGCTCGTCGTGGTCTCGACTTCGACCAGGTCGCGCCGGCACGTCTCGTCCGTGCCGAGGCCGACGCCCTCGCCGCCGCGTCCAACGCGAAGGCAGGTGCCTGATGGCCCAGCTCAAGGTGACCCAGATCAAGTCGAAGGTCAGCGAGAAGCAGTACCAGCGCGACACGCTGCGCTCGCTCGGCCTCAGGAAGATCGGTCAGAGCGTCGTCCGCGAGGACAACGCCCAGAACCGCGGATACGTGAAGACCGTCGCCCACCTGGTGAAGGTCGAGGAGATTGACTAATGGCTGAGACGAAGAAGGCCGCCGCCGCGGAGTCCACGACTCCCGCGCAGGCGACCACCACGAAGGGCGCGGCGGCGCCGGCGACCAAGGAGCACGTGCTCAAGGTCCACCACCTCCGCCCCGCTGCCGGAGCCAAGAAGGCCAAGACCCGCGTGGGTCGCGGTGAGGGCTCCAAGGGAAAGACCGCCGGTCGCGGCACCAAGGGCACCAAGGCCCGCTACCAGGTGCGCGTCGGCTTCGAGGGTGGGCAGATGCCGCTGCACATGCGCACCCCGAAGCTCCGCGGCTTCAAGAACCCGTTCCGGGTCGAGTACCAGGTCGTGAACCTGTCCGCTCTCGCGGAGCTCTACCCCCAGGGCGGCGACGTCACCATCGGCGACCTGGTCGCCAAGGGTGCTGTCCGCAAGAACGAGAAGGTCAAAGTCCTCGGGGACGGCGACATTGCGGTTAAGCTGAACGTCGCGGTCGACAAGGTCTCCAGCTCTGCCGAGCAGAAGATCGTCGCTGCGGGCGGATCCATCAAGTAGCACCAGCAGCTTGTCGGTCGAGCTTGTCACGCCGACTCCCTCCGGGAGCGCGTGGCAAGCTCGACCTGTATCCCGCACCACAGAATTGAGCAGGAGACCTTAGGTAGTGTTTGGCGCCGTTGCGCGGATCTTCCGCACCCCCGACCTCCGCCGCAAGATCGGCTTCACCCTCGCGATCGTGGCGATCTTCCGGCTGGGATCCTTCATCCCTGCTCCGTTCGTCGACTTCAGCGCCGTGCAGGCCTGTCTCGCCGGCAACCAGGGCACCTCGGGTCTCTACGAGCTCGTGAACCTCTTCAGCGGTGGAGCACTGCTCCAGCTGTCGATCTTCGCGCTCGGGATCATGCCGTACATCACGGCGTCGATCATCGTGCAGCTGCTGCGCGTGGTCATCCCTCACTTCGAGACCCTGTACAAGGAGGGGCAGTCCGGTCAGGGCAAGCTCACCCAGTACACGCGGTACCTCACCATCGCGCTCGGCGTCCTCCAGTCGACGACGCTGATCACCGTCGCCCGCTCGGGCGCCCTCTTCGGCAACTCCGGCGTCCCGGAGTGCTCGGCGCTCATCATCACCGACGAGTGGTACTCCATCCTCCTCATGGTCATCACCATGACCGCGGGCACCGGGATCATCATGTGGATGGGCGAGCTCATCACCGAGCGCGGCATCGGCAACGGCATGTCGCTGCTGATCTTCACCTCGATCGCCGCCCAGTTCCCCACCTCCCTGTGGTCGATCGCGCAGTCGCGCGGCTTCGAGACCTTCCTCCTCGTCCTCGGCGTGGGCCTCGTGCTCGTGGTCGCCGTGGTCTTCGTGGAGCAGTCTCAGCGGCGGATCCCCGTGCAGTACGCCAAGCGGATGGTCGGCCGCCGCACCTACGGCGGCAACAACACCTACATCCCGATCAAGGTCAACATGGCCGGCGTCGTGCCCGTCATCTTCGCCTCGTCGCTGCTGTACCTGCCCGCGCTCATCGCGCAGTTCAACCAGCCCGCCGCTGGCCAGGAGGCCCCGGTCTGGGTCACCTGGATCACGAACTACCTCACCAAGGGCGATCACCCGCTCTACATGGCGCTGTACTTCCTCCTGATCGTGGGCTTCACCTACTTCTACGTCGCGATCACCTTCAACCCGGACGAGGTCGCCGACAACATGAAGCGCTACGGCGGCTTCATCCCCGGCATCCGCGCCGGCCGCCCGACCGCCGAGTACCTCAACTACGTGCTCACCCGGGTGACGCTGCCCGGATCGGTCTACCTCGGCCTCATCGCGCTCGTGCCCCTCGTGGCTCTCGCGCTGGTCGGTGCGAACCAGAACTTCCCCTTCGGCGGCACGTCCATCCTGATCATCGTCGGAGTCGGCCTGGAGACGGTGAAGCAGATCGACTCCCAGCTGCAGCAGCGCCACTACGAAGGACTCCTCCGATGACGTCGCACCCGATCGGCTTCCGTCTCCTGCTGATAGGCCCTCCCGGCGCAGGCAAGGGGACCCAGGCCGCTCGGCTGAGCGACATCCTCCGGGTGCCCGCCATCTCCACCGGGGACATCTTCCGCGCGAACGTCGCCAACGAGACCGAGCTCGGTCTCCAGGCGAAGGCCTACCTCGACAACGGGCGCTACGTGCCGGACGAGCTGACCAACGCGATCGTGCACGACCGCCTCCAGGAGGCGGACGCGTCGACCGGGTTCCTGCTCGACGGCTATCCGCGCACCACGGAGCAGGTCGACGAGCTCGACCGCATCCTCGCCGCGGACGACAACCGGCTCGACGCGGTCGTCCAGCTCACGGCCGATCCCGACGAGGTCGTCGGCCGCCTGCTCAAGCGCTCGCTCGAGCAGGGGCGCAGCGACGACACCGAGGACGTCATCCGGCGCCGACTCGCGCTCTACGAGGAGCAGACCGCTCCGCTCATCGACGTCTACGCGGCCCGCGGGCTCGTGGTCGTGGTCGACGGCCTCGGACCGGTCGACGAGGTGACCGAGCGGATCGTCGTCGCCCTCGAGGGCCACCGCGTGGGCCGCCTCGACACCCCGGCCGCCTGAGCCGTGGCGTTCCGCTCCTCGCTCTACAAGACGCCCGCGCAGCTGCGGTCGATGCTCGCTCCGGGCCTCGCCACGGCCGCCTCGCTCGACGCGGTCCGCGCGGCGGTCCGCCCGGGCGTCACCACGCTCGAGCTCGACGCGATCGCCGAGGCGGCGATCGTCGCGCTCGGCGGCCACTCGAACTTCCAGCTCGTCCCGGGCTACCGGCACACGATCTGCGCCTCGGTCAACGACGAGGTGGTCCACGGCATCCCCGGCGGGCGCGTGCTCGAGCCGGGCGACCTGGTCTCCATCGACAGCGGCGCCGAGATCGACGGCTGGAACGGCGACTCCGCGATGACGGTGGTCCTGCCCGATCCCTCCCGCCCGGAGGAGGTCGCGGCACGCGCCGAGCTCTCGCGGGTGACCGAGGGATCCCTGTGGCGGGGGATCGCCGCCCTCGCCTCCGCCCGACACCTCAACGAGGTCGGCGCGGCGATCGAGGAGTACATCGAGGACGAGGCCGAGCGCTCGGGCCGCGTCTACGGCATCCTCACCGACTACATCGGCCACGGCATCGGGCGCACCATGCACGAGGCTCCGCCGGTCTTCAACTACCGGGTGCGCCAGCGCGGCCCCGAGGTGAAGCCGGGACTCGTCGTCGCGATCGAGCCGATGGTCACAGCGGGCAGCGCCGAGACCTTCGTCCGCGAGGACGAGTGGACGGTCGCGACCGAGGACAGCAGCATGGCCGCCCACTGGGAGCACTCCGTCGCCGTGCACCACGACGGCATCTGGGTCACCACGCTCGCCGACGGCGGCGCGGCCGGCCTCGCCCCCTACGGGATCGTGCCGACGCCCTTCGCCTAGAGGCCCCGACGCGGAGCTCCTTCGATCCGATGCGGAGGAGGCTCCTCGTGGCCTCTCGCGCCCGGCGGGGGTCCGCCGGGCGCCCACGAAGCGCGGGAGCGGGAGGACGACAGCGCCCTCCGGCTCCACCCGGAGTGCGGGAGTCGGCTAGCTGTCGATCACCCGCACCAGCTCCTCGATGAAGCCGCCGAAGTCCGTGGAGCGCCGGATGAGTCGCTGCACCTCCGCCCGGTCGGCGAACACCTCGACGAACTGGTCGAACACCGACTGGAAGGTGCTGCGGCCGGCCGAGGCGAACGCGATCATCGCGATCACGTTCACCCGCTGCTCGCCCCACTCCATCGCGGTGTCGTTCACGACGATCGCGATGGAGGTGCGGCGGGCGCTCATCGCCATCGCGTGCGGGACCGCGAGGTTGTCGGTGAACGCCGTGGAGCTCATCCGCTCGCGCTCGATGGCGCCGTCGACGTAGTCCTCGTCGATGATGCCGCCGGCGATCATCCGCTCGCCCAGCATCCGGATCATCGCCGCCTCGTCGCGCGCGTGCACGTTGCGGAAGAACAGCTCCTCGTCGAAGAACTGCAGCAGCTCGTCCTTGATCTGCGCGCGGCGGCGGTGCCGGCGGACGCGGGCGATGGCCCGGCGCACCGTCTCGACGTCGTGGTCGGTGAGGAACGGCTGCACGACCACGACGTCATCGGACGCGGGGCGCTCGTCGATCGTGGTGATCACGAGGTCGGCGGTGAGCCGGTCCCAGTCGACGTCGCTCCGCGTGATCAGCGAGCGCACCTCCACCTCGGTGCCGAGCGAGCGCTCGACGCGCAGGCGCAGCATGTGAGCGAGGTCGTAGTAGTTGGGGCAGACGATCACGCAGGACAGACGCTCCTCCCGCCGGGACACCCGCTCGAGGAACGAGCCGACGTGGAGGGCGATGTAGGCGATCTCGTCCTCGTTGACCACGACGCCCCGCCGGCGTTGCAACCCGCTCGCCAGGAACACGGCGATCTCGTAGGTCATCGGGTAGCTGGTCTTGATCGAGCGGGTGAGCGGGTTGCGGGAGTAGCCGCCCTCGGCGGCCCGGGCGATCAGGTTCCGCACGTGCAGGGCGAGGCGGACGATGAAGCCCTCGTCGTCGAGGTCGACCAGGTACTCGCGGTTGACGTCGGCGACGAGCTCGCGGACGACGGCGAGGTCCTCCGGGTCGAGGTAGTTCTCGACCACGGCGGCGACCGGCTCGTTCTGCCCGGGCGTCGCCACCCGCGTCGTCATCAGGATCGCTAGCTGGGCGAGCTCGGCGTCGGTCAGGCGCGTCGCGAAGTGCCGCTCCACCAGCTCCGCCAGCAGGGCCGCGAGCTCGCCGTGGATCGCGGGGGAGGGGCGGGAGCCGGCGGGGTCCCCGATGCCCCGGGCGACGCGGTCGACGGCGATCGCGATGTGGAGGAGGACGCTGTTCACGCCGTAGTCGTTGATGTAGTAGCCGCGGGTCTCGAGCTCGGCCAGCAGCTCGGTCTTGAAGGCGCCGAGGCCGGGGGAGGCGAACTCGCGCTGGACGTCGTCGAGCGTGAAGACGCCCTGCGCGCTCTCGTCGCGGAACATCCGCGAGATCAGGCGGCGGCGGGCCTCCTCGCTGCCCTCGAGGCGCACCGACGGGCCGCGCCGGACCAGCCCGAGGCCGGCCTCGTCGGCGAGGGCCTTCACCCGGCGCAGATCGGCGTCGACGGTCGACTCGCTCACCGACAGCGCGTCGGCGAGGGCGAAGACGTCCAGGCCCTCGTCGGAGTCGACCAGGCGGCGGACGATGCTGTACAGCCGGTCGCGCGGGGTGTCGGGCTCGACGTCGCGGCTGCGCTGCGCCTCCAGGTAGGCCGCGTACGCCTCGCGCGCGAGGCGGTAGCCGTTCGCGGAGGACTCGACCGGCTCCAGCGGGGCGGCCTGCGCCTTCACCGCGGTGACGTAGCTCCGGACGCTGCGGGTGGTGACTCCGAGCCTGTCGGCGAGCTCGTGCGCCGTCACCCAGCCGTCGGCGCGGGAGAGGTACTCCAGCAGTCGTTCGCGGTTGTCAAGCATCAGGCTCCAGGCGTGCGGTCGGGGCGGGCGCCGGGAGCGCCACGACCCTGCCGCGGGCCCGCAGTACGCGGGCGGCGAGTCGTACGTCCCGTCAGTCAATCACCCCGGCGACGCGCCCGGGAGCCCCCGCGCCGCGGGTGGAAGGGGCCGTCTTCCGCCCCCGCGGAAGATTGTCTGCTGGAGGGTGCCGCCCCTCCGAGGGGATGCTTGGATGAATCACGACCCGGACGCGAGGAGGCGAACGAGGTGCGGAAGATCCTGATCGTCTGCGGTGCAGGCGCGTCGAGCACGTTCCTGGCCCACCGGCTGCGAGCGGGCGCGAAGGAGCGCGGCATGGATGCCGTGTTCCGCTCCGAGACCCTCACCGGTCTCGACCACTCCCTCCCCGAGGCCGACGTCCTCCTCGTGGGGCCGCACCTCGAGTCGCAGTTCGACGGACTCCGCCACCGTGCGGAGCTCGTGGGAGCCGCGGCCGCCCTCCTCCCGCCCGATGTCTTCGGAGCGCACGGTGCCGATGCCGTGCTCGAGACCCTGCCCGTCCTCTTCGCCGCTCGCGCGGTCGTCGCAGGCGCGGACGGGGACTCCTCCACCCGCCCGGTCCGTCCGGGCGAGCCCGACTCCGGGCACCACTGATGCAGTCGCGACTGCAGGATCAAGGAGAAACGTTCATGGTCGAGCGCACCGTGCAGGTTGCATCGTCGAAGGGCCTCCACGCCCGCCCCGCCTCGCTCTTCAGCCAGGCCGCGGCGAAGTCGGGTCAGAAGGTCCTCGTCGCCAAGGGCGACGCGACCCCGGTCAACGCCGCGTCGATCCTCGGGATCATCTCGCTCGGCATCGAGCACGGCGACGAGCTCACCGTCAGCGTCGAGGGCGACAACGAGCAGGCCGTGCTCGAGGAGCTCGCGACCTTCCTCACCACCGACCACGACGCGTGACGCGGAGCGTCACGCAAGGCGGCCGGCCCCGGCGCCCACGGCGCCGGTAGCCGCGGCAGCCCCTGGAGCGTGACGTCGACTCTCACTGGGTCGCACCAAGCGCCTGCGGGACCCGGCCCCGCCCTCTGCAGGCCCCACGCCGCCTGATCTCGCGGAACATCCGCGACGAGAGCG